>JBLHKE010000169.1:0-11935 GCA_047619485.1 Verrucomicrobiales bacterium
CTTTGTCGTCGCCCTGGTCGGCGATGTCGAAGTTGCTGACCCAGCCGACCGGGAACGGCGTCTTCTGGCTCTCGGTGTTGCCGTCGGTAGTTCCTTGAATCTCGCGGATGCCTTCCATCTTGAACACAGTGCCCTCACTGCCACGACCTCCTGCGAGACCTTTCACGTAGGGGCTGCCGAAGCGTGCCATCGATAGTCGAACGGCGGTGCCATTCTGGGTGGTGTGGATCAGCTGGGCGACATCGTTGTAGTTGTCGTGCATGCCGCCGGCGTGGTTGATCATGTGCTTGCCGAGGATCTCGATGCGCCCGGACTGGCGCGTGGTGATCGACTTGTGGATGCCGCGGAAGGGGCGATCGTTCGGAAATTTGATGTTCAATCCGGTGCCGCCCGCGTTCTGTCGGCTAAACATGCTGCCGCGCAGTCTTACCCCACAGCCGTAGGCGATGTCGGTCTCGTTGGTGATCACGGTGCAGCCGAGGCGGCGGTTCTGCAGTAGGTCGTTGGAATTGTGCATCGCCGAGGAGTCGGCGTTGGTCATGATGAGGCGAATGTTCTGCCTGCTGCTCGAACTCCGCCCGTCGGCCACCTGCACCATGGCGCGCGAGTCGGAGCCGGCAGCGGGGAAGTTCGCGCTGGCCGGGCTGCCGGCGCTGTCAGTTGCCTCGATGTAAAATTGAACCTTGGTCGCACTCGATTGACCAGGGATCTCGGCGCTCCATACTCCGGGCGTCGATGTCTCGGCCATCGCGGCTGTCTGGAAAGCTCCGCCGGAGACTGCGTAGTGTAGCTGAGCCGAAGCAACTCCATCAGGGTCAGAGATTTTCGTGCTGACCGTGACGGGAGTGTTGGCCGGCGGGACTGCCGGATCGTGGTTGGTGTCTGCAAATGTCGGTCCGATGTTGTTTTCGAATGTCGAATTCTGTATGCCCGGCGAGCCGTGTGATGCTGCTTGTGTTAGGATGAAATTCTTGGCGACTTTGTTGTAGTACAATTCCGCGCGAAACTGCGGTGAACCGCTCAGCCATTTTGCGCGGAACGAGATGTGGTAATCGGTGCCGGCCTGGACAGGGACGGGCGAGCCGCCGCTCCTGAGACTGGACTCGAGCAGGTTGTTCATGTAGTTCATCCCCGATGTGGCGACGACGTGCAGCGCCGGATTGCCCGCGTCGCTCACAACCTGCGACTCTTCATGGGTACCGAGCAATCGCCAGGCGTTCGCACCGCTGTTGAAGGATCCGTTCTGCATCAACTCGCGCGGTGATCCATTCGGATCCTCGACCACCGACACGTCATCGAGCAGGCATTCGCCGTCGTCGAGCAATCCGAGGCGCAGCTCGTGGAAGTTGAACTGCCCGGGCCGGTAGGTTGGATTTTGCGCTGTGATGGTGACGGAGTAGTTGCGCCACTCGGAGCTGGTAGAGTTGTCGCTCGGTGCCCACGCGCCAGCGGAAGCGTTGTCGGAATGCGGATTGCGCAGTTCCAGACTACAGCCACCAGCGTCGGTATAGGACGGCCACGGGGCGCCATCCCGGTAGAAGACTTCGTCGGCGGGGTTGCCAGCGGCATCGCTGAGGCGCAGGCGTTCGCCGCTGTTGGAGAGCGATCCTGAAAAGTCTCCGCCGATGGTGATACCAGGAAATTTGGCGGCGAGCGTTGCCGCGTCGCGCGCGATCACTAGGTAGCCGTCGGCAGCCAGCTGTGTGCCTGCCGGAAATTCGAAACCGATCCCGCGGTCGAACTTCCATCCGCCGAGGTCGACGCGCGCGCCGGAATGGTTGTGGAGTTCGATCCACTCCTCGGGATTCTCTGCGTAGTCGATAGGTGGATTTTGTGACGGAATCTCCTGCAGCGACGAGAGCTTTAAGCCCATGACGATATCGCTGCTGCCGCTCGAAACCTGGTGCACCTCGACCGAGATCCGGTTGGTTCCCGAGATGAGCAACTCTGGGGTTACGAGGAAATTCTGCTCGGTTGCCTCCAGTCCACTCAGGGCGAGGGTCGATGAGCTGACCACAGCGCCGGGCATGTTGTGCCGCCCGAGCTCTTGACCATTCAGGTAGAAGATGGCGCCGTCGTCGATCATGTGGGTGATCTGCAGCTGGGTGATGTCCACGAGTTCACTGGCGGTTAGTTCGAAATCGGTTTCGAAATAGTGGGTGATGACGAACGGGGTGTTGAACGCTGGTCGGGAAATCACCGTCGCGAGCGGAATCGGAATCGAGGCTCCTGAACTCTCCCAACCAAGTGGCCCAGTGCCGGCTGACCAATCACCGCCGAGCGGGTGGCTGGAGCTCGCCCAGTTTGCGCCGAGGTTGTCACCTTCTTCGTTGTATCGCCAGGTCTGCGCGTAGCCGAATAATTCAATAGGTTGGATGCTCGGTTCCTCACCCTTTTGTTCGTAATCGGGACGGTGGCTGTACATGATCTCGTTGATCACGATCTCGTCGTGGTAGAGGAAGATGTTGGCTGTTCCTGGCGTCGCTGCTATCGGGCTACGGAACTCGTCATCGCCGCTCTCTGCATCGCGTGCTTGCAAGCTGTTCTTCATGTCGGCCGCGTCGATGACGGAGGCTTTGCCCGGGCCGTAAAGGAACAGTCGCTCGTTGGATGGCGGAGTGAATCCGAGGCTGGCGGCATCGATCACCACGAAGCCACCAGCGGAGACCGTCTGGGCTTGGAGGATCGATTCCATTGGTGGGGTGCCGCCTGTGGCGATGACGTGATCGAGGAGGTCGATCGGTTGCGTGCCTGTGTTTGCGATCTCCACCCACCAATTGGCGGCATCGGCAGGAGCGATCTCGTTCAACCTCAATTCGGATGGGGCGTCTGGATCGCCTGGATCTGGCAGCAGTTCGAGCATGTCGATCTCTAGGCCGAAGACAACATCGCTGCTTCCGCCGCCGCCCTGGTGAACCTCGACCGAGATGCGGTTACTTCCGACCTGGAGGCCTCCGAACGGAACTTCTACGGGGCCTTCGACCGAGAACTCTCCAGCGCGCGAAGCTTGAGTGGCTGCGCTGACAGCTCCATTGGGCATGTTGTCGCGCAGGACCTCAACTCCGTTCAGGTAGAAAATCGCGCCGTCATCGATGCGGTGGGTGAAAGTGAGCGCGTGGAGCCGGTCGATCTGCACTTGGCTCAAGTTGATTTCGGTCTCGAAGTAGTAAGTGATGACAAACGGGGTATTGAGCGCCGGACGAATTAGTTCCGTATTGAAATTTGGATCCACCGAACTGGTCTCGTAGGCGAGCATCCCGGGGCCAGTTTTCCAATCGCCGGCGGGCGCGTGCGAGCTGGTCGCCCAGTCCGCGCCAAGGTCGGATCCCGACTCGTTGTAGCGCCAGTCGGCGTCAATCGCGAGAAGCGCGCTAGAGGTCGTGGGAGGGCCGCCAGATTGGTTCTGGAAGTTTTCAGTCCCCGGGGTGCCAAGATTTTGAAAACTCGCGCGCCAGAACTCAGGCTCGTGACTTGGTGTCCGAGGATTGAGTTTCGCCAGCGTCGCGCCGGAGCCGTCGGCTGCGACCGGCCACGGGAAGCGATCGTTAAACTCGATCTCGTCCATGATTCGGTCGTTGCGATTACGCAGCCGTAGCAGCTCTCCCTTGTTCTCGAGTTGACCAGTGAAGGGGCCGAGGACTGCTGAGATCCCGGCCGATGCCTCGAGGGTGGCGGGGGAGGCTGCAATCACGAGATACCCTTGGCCGTCGATGACTGTCCCTTCGACAAAATCGAAATCGACTCCGCCGGAAAGACGCCAACCAGACAGGTCGACATCGACGGTGTTCTGGTTGTAGAGCTCGATGAACTCCAGCATCGAATCGTCGGAAGCCGGATGGTATTGCACCTCATTGAACACGACGATCGAGTCGAAACAGAATGCGTTGGTCACTAGCGCCAATGACGCTAGCCAAGCTAGGGGGGATGTTTTCATGTGGGCGGGGGATTGCTAGTTATTCTACGGCGCTTCCCGGATACGGTAATAGATGCGGGGTAGGTTCGTCACGTCCTGATCGCGATCGATCCAGGTCGTCGTGGTGCCCTCGCTGGTGATTGCGTCTTCCAGGTTTAGCCAGCGGGTCAGATCAAAACTGAAATCGAGGGCATCGTTCGTTCCTGGAGTGCTGTTGAAGACGAATTCGGTCGCGATCTGCGTCTGTTCTTCTACGATTTCCTCCAAGCGTCGGAACGACGTGATGAGAAGCGGCGTCCCTGGTCCGGTGAAAAAACGCACCTCGTTGAGACCGACACGAGCTTCTACGGCCGGCGGCGGGTCACCGTCGACGACCTAGTCGTTCGTGATGGTGAGCTCGAGATGGGTGACGCCCGCGGCTTGGACGAGGACTGTCTGGAAGCCCAGACTGAAGTCTTGGAGCTCGACCTCTGCACTCGGTGTGCTGAAGTTGTTGCCGCCATCGGTGGAGGTGGCGATGGTGAAACGGTCGGTCTCCGAGTCGTTCCAGTTCGAGTTGGAAGTGTTGAGAATTTCGAGGGTCGTTAGGCGATAGCTGCCGCCGAGATCAAACGTGACCGTCTCGGTAAATGCGCCTTCGTCAGCAATCCAGTGGGTGCCGCAGTGGACGTCACGATTTCCTTCGTCTGTTAGTCCATCTAGCAAGTTCGATGCATCGAACAGACCTGACGTATTAAAAGTGCTACCAGCAGTGGCGGTGATTCCGGAGGAGGGGATCAATGTCGCAGCCCCGACAGTGGCGAGCGAGGAGATGGTAGTGGCCGCGAGGATTAACCGCGTCGAATTTATTCATAATATTAGGGCACCTCCGGAAACCTGCTGTGGAAATGGGGCGCAGAGAAAATTCGCCGCTGGCGAGGCGATAAACGCTAAGCTATCTGGTGATAGTTGGCGCTTTAGCAACGAAGACCGCGGGGATTTTATCAAGCTCCAGCCCGCATGAGGTTTTCGGAGGTGCCCATTAGTGCCCTTATGACCAAAAACCGTTGCGATTTTCAAGTTTGAAATTCAAACACTGGGGTTAGACCCGACGACGGCACAGGAAAACGGCGAATCTACCAAGGATTGTCGGAGTTGGTTCAGGCACTTGGAAACATTGCACCTCGTCGAAGTTAGAAGTCGTGGTGTGATTACTTCAGCGTCTGTAGGTAAGCGAGGATGTCCTCGATTTCTTGAGGCTCTAGCAGCAGGTCCATCGGTGGCATTGGCGAGACCGGTAGTGGGTAGCCTTCGGCGATGTCTGCATTTGGTTCCAGCAGCGATTTGCGAATGTAGTCCGGCTGTTTGCGGGTGGCGAGCGTGTCGAGCGCCGGACCGATGACGCCGCCTTTTCCGGCGACGGCGTGGCAGCGGATGCAGGCGGCGACCGCGTGGGTGCTGAAGATCGTTTCGCCACGTTTTGCGTTGCCAGGTTCGAGCTTGGCGGCGAGTTTTTCTTTGGCAACTGGCGCGAGTTTGAGGAGTTTGATGTTGTCCCACCAGGCGGTGCCTGTCGCTTGTCCCCAACCACCGAAGAGGGCATTGACCGAGATCTGCTTCCGGTCGCGCGAGTTGAAATCGATACCTATATCGGTCCAATCATTTTTACTCTTCAGTGCCTTGGTCGCGATGCGCGGGTTTTGGAGTTCATGCACATTGAGCAAGGCGCCGAGTCCGCTACCTCGGATTCCCACTGTTTTGATCGAGGCACTGAGGCGGTAGCGAGTGTTTACCTCCACGTTGACGACTGCCTGCCAGGAGGTATCTGTCGGGCTGCCAGATACGATTTTGAGGCAGGGGCCGCCTACCTTGCCTTCGGTCTCAGGCTTACTATGCTCGGCGCCGCTACCATTGTAGGTGCGGGCTTGCCAGTTAGCCTCCGCCAGCAAGTTGTTCCCAGAAGGTTCGAAGGTCGCATCCGCAAGGCTCTCGATCTCGTGGGCCGCAGCTGCCGCATCGAGGGCGGCTTTGAGCCACGGCTCCTCGCGGTTCGTGGCGTTGTTGCCGAGCGAGGTGACCGCATTTTTGACGGGCTCGGTTGTCGGGAACTGGGCGAGGGCGACAAACGCCGCCAATCGCGTCCGGAGATCGGAATCATTGATCACGCCTGATTGGAACATCAGGGCGATGCCGTTCATGTCGTGCGGTAGCGCCTTGATCGCGTTGCGTCGTAGCACTGGATCGGTGGAGAGCAGGGCTGCCCGGTGCGTGTCGGCATCGAGTTTTCCAAGACCTTGTAAAGTCCAGAGCGCGTGGGTGGCGGCGATCCCTGGTTGTTTCGAAAGGGCGATGAGCGCAGCTGTCGCGTCGAATTTTTTGCCATCGACCAGCAGGCGCTGGGCGGTGAGGCGCCAGAACTGATTGCTGTTGCCAAGGGCTGAGACGAGTTGATCGGTGCTCGCATCTTTGAGGCTGGTAACCGCTGGTCTTGTGGCCTTGTCCCATACGAGGCGGTAGATGCGCCCGTGTTGGCGATCGCGGTTCGGGTTGACGTAGGCGTTGCCCTTACCGGTTTTAGCGTTGTAGCCGCCGCGGTTTTCGTTCGGGGTCGGGTTGTGTTGGATAATGAAATTGTACCAATCTGCGATCCACAGATTGCCGTCGGGGCCGACCTCGGCGGAGACGGGAGAGAACCATTCATCGGCGGAGGCGACCACTGGGAAGTTGTTCTTCGCCTTGAACCCCGCACCCTCGGGGCTCATGTGGAACTTGCCGAGTAGGTTGCCGGTCGGGCCAGCCACGAAAGCGGTTTTCCCTCGCCATGATTCCGGGAAGTTGTCGGAGTTCGCGAAGGCGTGGCCGGCACCGGCCGTGTAGCCATTGAAAACATCAACCTGGCGGATGTTTGGGGTGATCGGGTGGAACGTTGCCGAGGACGCGATCATCTGCGCGCTCATGCCGCGCCCGTTGGGGAGCGCCGTGGCTGGGATGCCGCAGAAGAAGCTCGGGTTGTTGTTGGCGGTCGAGCCGAACACGTCGCCGGCGTTGTTGAAGCCGAGGCCCCAAGTGTTGTTGTTGAACTGGTGGAGGAATTCGAGCTTCGATCCGTCTTTGTCGAATCGGTAGACTCCGGAGCCGAACTGGTGAGTGTCGTCCCGGAATGCTGAGTATCCGACAGTGCCCCACAGTCGATTGTCCAATCCGTAGCGCAGGTTGCTCGGCCCAGCGTGGGTGTCGCCGGTGCCCCAGCCGCTGAGCACGACCTCGCGGACGTCGGCTTTGTCGTCGCCATTGGTGTCTTTCAGGAACAGGGTTTCCGCAGCGTGGTGAACGTAGACGCCACCGTTGGCAAATGTTAGGGAGGTGGGGATGTTGAGGCCATCGGCGAATACTTTCACCGAATCGCAGCGGCCGTCGCCGTTGGTGTCCTCTAGAATCTTGATCTTATCGTCTCCCTTGCGCTCGGCTTTGATCTCGTTCGGGTAGTCGACCGTCTCAGCTGCCCACAGGCGGCCGCGTTCGTCCCATGCGAGTCCGATCGGGTTGACGATCTGCGGCTCGGCAGCGAACAGCTCGAGCTTCCAGCCGACTGGAGCCTGGGTGTATTGCAGGCTGGCCTCCGGGCTGAGTGGGTGCTGGTATTGCAGCGGCTCAGGGCGCTTTTCGTAGTTGGGGATGTTGTCGCGTTTCTCGTAGGTGAGCGGTTTGCGCTTGGCGATGAAGGCATCGTAGGATTCGTGGCGCTGATCGCCGATCGACCAGAGGATACCGGATTTCAGCAACTGGTGGAACTCTGGTTTCGACCAGACGCGCTGGTCGTGGCCGGAGGCGGTGTAGAAAACTCGTCCCTCGCCGTGGGTGCGGGTCCATGTCCAAGGTTCGGGCTCCTTGATGTTGTCGTCGTTGCCCTCCGGCTTGCGCACCATCAGGATGTCGCGGTCGTCCGCGCCCTGCGAGTGCACGTAGGTTTCGTCCCAGGCCTTGAAATCCTTCACGCCCTTCATCGCCGGGTGTCCGGGTTTGACGATGGTGGTGGTGAACTCCTTGCCCTGGTGGTGCTTGAACTGGCCGCCGACCAGCTTGACGAATTGCCTCTTGTTACGGAAGCAGTAGCTAGCACAGTGGACGGGGATGAATCCGTTGCCCTCGTGGACATACTTCAGCAGGTTGTCCATCTGGTGGTCTTCGATGGTGTCGTGGTTGGCGTAGAGCAGCAGTCCGTCGAACTGGCTGAGGTAGTCGTAGTCACCGAGCGCCTCTTCGACCGAGGTGGTGTAGTCGAAGTAGATGCCCTCGCGCCCGAGCGCCTTGGCAATCATCGGGTAGTAGTCGTTGGACGGGTGGTGAGCCGCCTCGTGGCCGAGGAACAGGATGCGTACTGGGCCTTCATTTTGCCCGGCTTGGAGGCGGGGCAGGAGCAGTGCTAGACACGCGAAGAATAGGGGGATAGTTTTCATTTTAGCTTGGGTTGTGGCCGTCCAGGTCGGAAGTGAGATGTCGCGCTAGATTAAGTCAGGGTGAACTCGGGGAGCTTGATGAGTTCTCCACCTTTCTGGGCGGACTCGTGGGCGAGGATGCCGGTGCAAGTGATGTTGGCAGATTGTGGGGCGTTCGGGTAGCCGTCTCCATTGCCGCGTAGCAGCTCGATGAACTGGTGTGCTAGGTGCGGGTGTGATCCGCCGTGACCGCCACCTTGGGTAAACGAGAGGTGGTCATCACCTTCGTCGCCACCGTAGACGCCGCCGGTGGTGAACGGTGCGATCTCGTCGGGCAGAAGGTGCGCGTAATCCGGGCATTCGGTTTTCTCAGGGATTTCCGGCTCTGGCTTCTTTGCTGTGTGCACGACCAGTGGTTCACCTTCGATGAGCGGCCACTCGACCGATTTTTTGTCGCCGTAGACTTCAAAGGATTCGCGGTACTGGCGTGCGACGTCGAAGAGTGAGCGTAGGATTTGGGCAGAGAGGTCGCTGTCCTTGAATTTGATGTGGCAAGTCTCGACCGCGAAGGGCGAGCCGTAGCACTCGTGCATCTCTTTAGCGATGGTTCCGGAGGCGAAGCAGGAGACGTATTCTGCCTGGTGGCGACCGAGCCCTAACACTGGTCCAACGCAGTGGGTCGCGTAGTGCATCGGCGGTAGGCCAGGCCAGTAGCCAGGCCAACCCTCCATGTCCTGCTGGTGGGACGCCTTGAGGAACTGCAGCTTGCCGAGCTCGCCCTTGTCGTAGAGTTCCTTCATGAAGAGGAATTCGCGCGCGTAGACCACGGTCTCCATCATCATGTACTTCAATCCGGTCGACTGCGTGAGTTCGACGATCTGTTGGCAATCTTCTACCGAAGTGGCCATCGGCACCGTGCAGGCGACGTGCTTGCCTGCTTTCAATGCTGCGATGGTGTGCTCGGCGTGGTCGGGGATGGCTGTGTTGATGTGGACCGCGTCGATGCCTGGATCGGCGAGCAGCTCATCGTAGTCGGTGAACCGTTTCTCGACGCCATACTTGTCACCGACTTCATCCAGCTTCGATTGAGTGCGCTGGCAGATGGCCACCATGTTGGCATTCGGGTGGCGCTGGTAGATAGGGATAAACTCGGCACCGAAGCCGAGACCGATAATCGCGATGTTGATGGGCTTGTCAGACATGGTGGAAAATCTACACGATGAGAGCAATCATTGCTAGTATCAGTGCGGTAAAGTTGTGTATAATCACGACATGAATGATCTATCGATGCAGCGTGAGTGGCTCGATCAACTGCGGCCCGGTGTGGTCTCCCGCTTGTTCGAATACCTGCCGAATACACTGTATTTCTCGAAAGATCGTGATCTCCGTCTGATGGCGGGAAACCGTGCTTTCGTCGAACGTTGCGGGTTTTCGAGTGAGGAAGAGATGGTTGGTCACCGCGATCAGGATATTTTCCCGATGGAGATGGCTGAGAAATACCAGGCGGACGACCGCCAAGTGATCGAGAGCGATGAACCGCTGGTGGAAATCGTGGAGCTATTCCCGAACCGGCTCGGCGAGCCCGAGTGGTTCATCACCGACAAGATACCGTTGCACTACCATTCGGGGGAGGTGGCGGGAGTCTGCGGGATGGTGCGCAGCTTCGAGGGCGCACGGAATACCCTGCAGCCGTATCTCGACCTGTTGCCCGTGACGCAGTACCTGAAAGAAAATTACATGCACAAGGTATCGATGCCGGACTTGGCGAAGCGTGTCGGGATGTCGGTGCGCAAGTTGCAGCGTCGTTTCCAGCAGACGTTCAAGACCACGCCGCAGAGGTATGTTGGAAAATTGCGGATTTTGGAGGCATGCGGGTTGTTGGCGGGGAGCAAGCTCGCGGTGACGGAGATCGCACTGCAGGTGGGGTTCTATGATCACTCTGCTTTCTCGAAGAAGTTTTCGGAGGTGATCGGGGTGTCGCCGCGCGACTACCGGAAACGGTTCGAGGGGTGATGCGATGGGGATCAGGTTCAGTCGCTCAGCGTCGAGCGGAAGAAGCGGCTGTCTGCGCCCGTTGCACCGAGGCGGAAACGTAATCGGATGCGGCTGTCGTTGAGATTGATCGCGTCTAGGAATTCGAGCGCTGATGAAGACCAGTTCGAGAGGTCAGTGGACGCGGAAGGCAGGCTGGTCAGATCGTTGGGGGCAGTGGAGGTGGTGAAGCTGAAGACGGCTTCCGAAGCTCCGAGGCCGATGGCGCTGAGATCTTCGAAGCTAATGGCGCTGCTGGGACGCGAGATGGCGTTGAGGGGATCGCTGCCAGCGCTGTATTCGAGGGCGTTGGCGATCTGATCACCATCCGCGTCACCTTCGGGATCTTCGAGGCCGATCCTGCCATTTGCCCACGTGCTATAGACGGTGCCGGTGCGGACGGATTGGGCTGTTAGCTGGCTACTGAGGTCGGTGACGACGTCTGGATTGCTCGCTGAGACATCGGCGACCTCGTAGCGGAAGGTCGACAGGTCGTAGAGGTCGGTGACGCCTCCGGAACTGATCAGCCGCCAGTCGGGGGTGCGCACTGTCGTGACGCCTCCAAAGCGCGAGTAGGCGTGGGATTTTCCAGGTGCAAACGGGTTGCGCAGCATCGGCACGAGGGAGGAACCACCGATGCCAGCGGGTCGCGCCAGTCCGCAAAGTTCGATGATGGTCGGGTAGATATCGATCGTTTCGACGACGCCCTCGGACGGCACCCCGTGGTAGATCTGTGGGCTGATATCTCCGGGGGCGCGGATGATCAGCGGCGACTCGACGCCGTGCTCGAGGACAACGTGCTTGCCGAGCAGGCTGTAGTCGTCGAGGCACCAACCGTGGTCGCCCCACAGCACGACGATGGTGTTATCGGCGAGCCCGAGCGCCTCGAGCTCGTCGAGGACTTTGCCGACTTGGGCATCCATGTAGGAGACGCTGGCAAAATAAGCGTGGCGCAAGACGTCGCGATTGCCGATTGATGTGTAGGCATTTGGTTCCCCTGATCCGCCGGTGGTGCTCGAACTCGCGCCGCTCGGTTTTGATGTCGGGTTGGCGGGTGGCAAATTGGCTGGATCGTAGAGGTCGAAATATTTCTTCGGTGCGTTGAAGGGGAGGTGCGGTTTGTGGAAACCGACCGCGAGGCAGAATCGCTGGCCGTCGTCGGAGTACTCGCGCAGTTTTTCGATCGCGGCCGCGGCCATCTGCCCGTCTGGGTAGGCGTCGTCCGGAAGGGATGCGCCGTTTGCATCGATGCCGATCTCGAAAGCTGGTGTTTGGTTCCGAACACGTCCGGTGCCGTCTGCGTAGGCGAATAGTGGGTAGCGTTGCGCGCCCCACTTGTCGTGATCCCAGACGATCTCATTCCACGAGAAGCGCATGTCGGGATTACTGGCCTGGCTGCGGCCGATGTCGTAGTTGTTGGGGAAGTTCCAGCGGTAGCCATCAGGTTCGTGGGTGAGTTTTCCGATCGAGGCCGTGTGCCAGTCATTGCGACGTAGCAAGTCGACCCAACTCTCTGCTACCGATGGCAGGCTGGTCGGCATCTGATTGAATGCGTTATTATCGTCGGTCGACGAGG
>JBLHKE010000170.1:0-11928 GCA_047619485.1 Verrucomicrobiales bacterium
GTCGACGGGCAGGAACTGAACTGCATCGGCTGTTAGAAACCCGTTCGTCCCCTCATTCGAGATAAGGACGAAGCCCTGCTCGTTCACTTCGAAGCGATAGGTGCCGAGTGAAATGAAGCGCCCATCAATCGGTGGCGCCTCACGCAGATCGACAGTGATCGTCTTCTCACCCGCGGCGCTGAATACCGTCACTGGTGCATTCGACGCGCGGCCGCCTCCATGCGAATAGGCGAACCGCACTTCATAATCCCCGTCACTCGGTAGTTTTGGGATGAAGGAGAGAGTCTTGTCACCTTTCCCCTTGTTGGCGTCGTGGATGTAGTGCTTGCCGATATAGTGCTTGGAATGCACCGAGTGCGTCCACTTGCCCACGACCATCACATCATCGTCATCGACCACAATGCCTGGCAAGGAGGAGGCAGCGACGATCGATTGCTGGGAGGGCGGATCCAATGTCGCCTTCAGCGTTTTGATCTCGGCTTGCAATCTGGCGACCGACGAATTGTGAACCTCCAGTTCTCGCGTTGCCTCCGCCGAGATGGGTAAGGGGGCTTCCATGAATTTGGAGACATTGGAGTGCTTCAGCCCTTGAACATTCTTGAGAATACCTGCCATAGCGTAGTAATCCTGAGTCGGGATGGGGTCGAATTTGTGATCGTGACAGCGTGCGCAAGTGATCGTTTGCGCTAAAAAACCTCTCCCGATGACGTCGAGCTGTTCATCGACGAAATCCATCTCGAGCTGGCTCTTGTTTTGGTTCTCAAGGTTGGTGTTACCCATCATCAGGAACGATGTGGCAACGAGATTCTGTTGCTGTTCACCGACTGATGTCGCCTCGAGTAAATCGCCTGCGAGTTGCTGTGTGAGAAACTGATCGTAGGGTTGATCGTTGTTGAACGCTTCGATCACATAGTCGCGATAACGCCAGGCATGTTTGAGCAAGATCCCACGCAACGACATCGATTCCGCGAACCGCGAAACATCAAGCCAGTGACGGCCCCAACGTTCGCCGAAGCGCGGTGATTCCATCAACTGGTCAACGAGGCTCTCATACGCCCGTGGCGACTCGTCGTCGACGAACTGTCCAATCTGCTCCGGTGTAGGAGGCAGGCCGATGAGGTCGAAGTAGAGGCGACGAACTAAGACGATCTTTTCCGCATCGGGCCCGGGTGATAGACCTGTCGATTCCAGCCTGGAGAGGATAAAGCGATCGATGTCGCCGCTCGGCCAAGAGCTATCATTCACTCCGGGGAGGGCAGGTGCTTTGAGCGGATGATAGGCCCAGTGCTTACGCCCGGCTTCGATATCGATGGGCTTCGGCTTGGCAACTTGGCTGGTCGCTCGACGTGGATCGGTCGCACCGTCTCGAATCCATTTTTCGAAATCAGCAATGACCTCTGGGGACAACTTCCCCTTGGGAGGCATCTCGAAGTCATCATACCTCAGAGCCGAAATCAGCAGGCTTTCTTCGAGGTCCCCCGGCGTGACCGCAGGTCCCGACTCGCCACCCTCTAGCATCCCTTGCCGGGAGTCGACGAGCAAGCCTCCACGGAGCTTTTTGGAATCGATGGCATGGCATTCATAACAATGTTTGACCAGGACGGGGCGAATCTTGGATTCAAAAAAAACGAGTCGTTGACGTTCGACAACCGGATTGTCAGCCCAAGCCGACCCCGTTGTGAGCAGAATCACGATCGATAGAATCTCGTGACGCATTTAATAATAATAATTCTTGTTCACGAACATAGTTCTGAATATCCCAAACTAGCTGCACTGTCCACCTCAGACCAACCCGCCGCGAAATATAAGGACAGCCGTCACAATAGTTAGACGCGTGCCCGTATGTGCAATCAATCAATTGCTAGGAGCCTGTCGGACTTACCCGCTCCGGCAAGAATCATTTTAGAATTCGCCCAGATCCGCCCGCTGAATCGTCATTAAATCCATTTAAATCCTCCCCAGCAAACGGATCTGGATCGGAATTCTAAAACGTTTTGCTCGAATCCTCTAAGTCCGATAGGCTCCTAGGGAATTGATTTTCTGACCCCGGCGTCCCTAGGCGTCTATCGGGCGGGGTTAGAGGGGGTGCAGTTCGTGAATCCGCCTTGGGTGCAAGTGTCATGCCCTTCGCCTCGAGTTTGGCTAGAACGAATCGATCGATGGGGTTCTGCACCCGTTCCTCATACCTGACCTCGGGGAGTTCGGGCAATGTTAGCGGTTGCAAGGACCATCAATCCGCTCCGCACGGGTTGGCGCCGCTTCGTCCGCCATCAGCAGCGTTATGGTAGATTGGAGGACAAGGAGAATGAAATATTTCATGATGTTAGAAAATTGCCACGCAGCAAGCCTATCCGCTTTCGGAACTCACATTGGCATCTTCCAATCGGAGACGTCTGCCGTGAGCGTGTCAGCGTCCCAACCTTCGCGGTCTTTCCCGAGTTCCCAAGGTGGTGGGCCGACGAAACTACTGCGCTTGCCTTCGATCCCCATGAAGCCTCGCGCACGATCGATCGTCACGAGCGCAAAGATCGGCTCTTTGTAAGGGACCGTGTATTTGATGTAAGGATAGGCTTCGTCGATCTCCTTGCTGTAACGCACTTTGAGGAAATCGCCGCCCACCCAGTGGTACGAGGCGCTATTGATCTGCGGATAAACGATATTGTTGATCTGCCGGACGTAGTCACGGTGATGGTGGCCTGAAAAGCAGGCGATTACTTTCCGCTGACCCGCCTTTGCATTCGCCTCTTCGAGAATCTGACGGACGGCAGCACCGTTCTGCACGCCGCCTTCCTCGGCGCGTTCTAGACTCTGGTGCACAAAGATGATGGTGGGCAACTTCGTTGTGGCGAGATCCTTGCGCAGCCAGTCTAACTGATCCTTGGCGATGAATCGAGGGTAGCCGCCCGCATGATCTTTCGGCCGATCATTACCATCGAGCACCACGAAGTGCACTCCTGGTTGGTCAAAGGAGTAGTATCTGGCGGACATCTTCCACCACGCGACGGTTTGTTCCCGCTTGTAGCCGCCGTCCGTGTCGTGGTTTCCCAACACGTGGTAGCGTGGTCCCGGAAAGGCATTCCAAATGTCGAGGAATCCTCGGTTGCCCTCTTTCGGCACGCAGAAATCGCCGAGTTGCACGACGAAGTCGACCTTGGCTTTCGTCATCTCATCGATGAACACCCGCAAGCGGTCGTCGGCATCGTGCATGACATCCTTGTGCACATCGGCTATCAGGCCAAACCGCAAAGGCTTGGCCCCGTCATCCTCCGCCAACGAATCCCAATTCGTCAGAATGGTAGAGGCGCCAGCGAAGGCTGATCCTTTGAGGAAGGAGCGTCGGGAAGAGCCAGTCATCATCTGCCCATGGTGACAGATCTCTGGCTCGCGCCAAGATCATTCCGGTCTTCAATGATTTAGACAGAGGTCGCTCTCCCTGATCGGGGGGGAATGAAAGCGGTGGTCAGGCGGCTTTCTCCTGCCAGAAGGTTCCCCACTCTTTGTTCGCGCGCATCACCCAGAGCTGAGCCATGTCTGCTGCGGTCTCTTTCTTCCACCACGCCCCCGGGATTTTCAGACGCTGCTGGAGCAGGTGCCGGTGGGTGCTCTCGACCTCCCCGAGCCTATCGGCAGCTCCGCATCGATCGCGCCCTTGTAGTCGAGTTGGTCTTTCCGGTTGCTCAAGTAACGCCAGCACCGGCGCACTGGCGTTTCCTTTTCGGCCACCTCCTCCGCCTCCTGATTGCTTTCCAGCTCGCGTATCACTTCTTCGAATCTGTTTTCTTTGAGCCGCTTCTTCTGCTTCTCCATCCAGCGCTTCTTCCCGGCTGGCGGCCCCCGCCCGGGCAGTCCTCCGCCGCCTCGCCCAAGTAATCGCACACGTGGTAGAAGGCGAGCAGGGAGCCGCCCTGTGTGCCGAACTGCTCCTCGTACTGCGCGGCGATCCATGCTGCCCCATCGCCCACTCCATGGATTCGTGTTGTCGGGTCCATGCCGGATTGCGCGCAGGTCGCCGCCATCATCAGCCCGGTCTCTAACACTCCACCAAAGCAGACCCCGTACCTCGCGTCGGCGAGCTTCGTGTCGTGTTTCGAGCAGACGCGGATCTCATTCCACTGGCAGGTTCGGCGCTTGCGCTTGTGGGCCTTCTCCGCAGCATCCGATACTTCTGCGGCCTCCTTGAACTCGACGATCGGTAGCATCGATCCGTCCAGTTCGGTGACCTGGACCGCTGCCGGCTCCTTTCCGGGCGGGCGCTCCAGGTTGAACACATAAGCCTACTTGGCCATGTTGCGGGTCACCGCGTCGACGGTGTAGAGCGGCACCTCGATCGAGTAGTGTTCGGCCAGGGCGGCGACCGATGCCCGCCCGCTGCGCTCGGAGCAGAAGTCGGCGATGCGCCTCTGGAGCGGTAGCGAGCAGCTGTGGCAACCGATGTTCGCCAGCTGTTTGAACACCCGTAAGGTTGCGCCCCGCCGCCCCATGCTCAGCACCTGGTCGTCTATCGAGACCTGTCCGAAGGTGGTGTAGCAGCGGAGTTTTTTTTACCGTTGTTAGTGAGTGAGGGGGCTTCCAGCTTGGCTCTGGCGACCTCTTTCTGGTGGGTGTTTTCGGCCCACTGTTCGATTATAGTTTTGCCCAGCTGCCCGACCTCTTCGATGGCCATCATCTCCGCTTTAGTTCGCGTCGAGCCCGCCAGCTACTTCCTCCCCGAAGCGGCTCACGAGTGAGCTGATTTGCCTGGCCAGCAGCGGGTTGGTGCGCAGGAGTTCGAGCAGCTCGGACTCCGAAGCTGAGACAGGGAGGTTGCGGGTCGGCTGGGAGGCGGAGGCGTCTTGGTTGGTCATGCCTACCACCAATACGCATGGAATTAAAAGTACAAGTTATAATTTCAATAATTCGCTGCCTTCCGGTGTCCACCGCTTTCATTCGCACCCCGTAAGGTGCATATAATCAGCCGAACCCTCACGCAGCCTCTCGGTGGTAGTAGTTTAGCAATCCGCCGATGCGTTTGCTCCGTCGTATCGCAGCATCCGGATCCGCCGAAGAAGCGTCCCCGATAGCAACTGGTTTCCGAGCCTCTGGTGGTTCCGCTCGTGATGGTAGTGCTCGACGTACTCGCGAACGAGAAGGCGCAGGTGGCATTCGCCGAGCACGACCACCCGGCTCAAACATTCCTCCTTGATCGACCTGACGAACCTTTCCGCGTATGCGTTCAAGTTCGGACTTCTCGGCGGGAGCTTGACCGGCGTGACACTGCCGTTCTTCAGGATCTTGTCGAACCTCTGGGTGAACAGCGGGTCCCCGTCGTGAATCAGATGTTTCGCGCCCTGCAGGAAGCCACCGAACGAATCGGTAAGATTGCGTGCCACCTGCTCCACCACTCCCCGTAAGGCTGGTGGTGGATCCCGGCGATCTGCACGCGGCGCGTCTTCAGTTCGATGACGAAGAACACGAAGTAACGCCTGAGTCCAGCGAGGGTCAGCACCTCTACGGTGAATAAGTCGGTGGCGGCCATTTCCTCCCAGTGGGCCTGCAGGAACGTCGTCCAGCTGGTGCGCTTGCTCCGCCCGGGAGCGGGGTCGATGCCGTGATCCTGTAGGATCCGCTTGACCGTGTTCCGGGCGATTTCATGTCCAAGGTTGGCGAGCGCCCCGCGTATCCTCGTATAGCCCCATCCCGGGTTTTCCTCGGCCATCCTCACAACGAGTTCTGCTATCTGGCACGGAGTCTTTGGTCTACCTCGACCTCTCCGGGCACTCCCGTCATATTTTTTTGCTATCAGTTGGCGAGACCAGCGCAGGATCGTGTCCGGGGTAGCGATGCCGGCGAGTTCCGCAAGCACCTTGCGACCGAGCTTCTTGCCACGCATCGCGAGGCGCCTCCGCTGGGGCATCGGTGAAGCGGATGCTCTTGTTGTCGAGGTGCTCTCGGAGAACCCGGTTCTCCTCCCGCAGATAATCGATCGCGTCTTCCTGCTGGCGGTTGAGCCATCCGGCCGTGGTAAGGATAAGCAACTGTCGAGCTTGGGACATCCGGCGAGCTTACCAGACTGAGACGCGACCAGAAAGGGCTGCTTCCCAAGGGTTCAAAAGGTACCGGCTGATTAATTGCACCATACGGGATCTGGTGAGAATATCGAGCTTTGCTGGCGCGGGCGCATTTGCCATTGTGGCGGCATGAAAAAAAGATGCCATGCAGCTGTCAGCCCTGTCGCCGTGATGGCGCTCATACTATTTATCAGCGGATGCTCCAATGGAACATGGTTCCCTGATGGAGGAACTCCGCACGTGAAATTTAGCAGCGATCTCGATTTTAGCCCATCAGAGAAGAAGCATAAATACGACTACAGCGACGACGACGTCGACACGCAGCCCACAGAGGAAGTGGAGAGATAGCAGCAGCTGAGCAACTCTTGAAGCAGACGACCCGGCGCTGGAGGGGATCTGGTGAGCAAAGTGTCTCCGAACTATCTCCGAAAATAAACCGGAATTGCTGCGCACTGAATGGAACGGGTTAGAATTACACCTTAAAAAACAGGGTTAAAACGATATTTCGCTACCCCTCAAAATGCAGAGCTTCGGATTTAGGATCCAGTGGGCTTAGCTCGTGCAGGTTCGATTCCTGTCCCTGGTAATCTTTCGCGCAAGGTGCGGCTATCGATTGAATTCCAATCGAGTCCATGGTGAAATAGTAGGGAGCCCGATGGCTCACCCCAAAAACACCGTTCCCAATGCCAGAATCTAACCGTGCCCACTCCCGTGTCGTCTTGTCGACGTTTGATGACGACCTGTTGGTGGAGGTGGTGGAAGAGTGCCGCGAGGCGGTTGGTGGGAAGGTTAGTTGTGTATTTGCATTTGCCAGCAGTGATTGGGCTCCTCACCTGAAGGATTTTCTGGAGATCGTGCAGGTGCATGGGCGGGCGCCGGTGGTGGTCGGTTCTTCGGGGGACGGGTTGATCGGGGTGGGGCAGGAAGACGAGAATGTGTCTGGTTGCTCGCTGCTCTTTCTCAGCCTGCCGAACACGAAGGTGCAGTGCACGCCGGTCACCCAAGAGCAGGTCGACGACGCGGAGGGAGATGATTATTGGACCAGGCTGACCGGGCTCGCCGCGGAGGAGGTCGCGGGCTGGATGATGCTCTCGAACCCGTTTGAGCTCGATGCGGAGTCGTGGCTGAAGAGTTGGAATTCCAGCTATGGCGAGGTGGCGTGTTTCGGTGGGATCGCCAGTGGTGGCAAGGAACCTGAGGAGATGTTCCTGCTGGAGGGTGGTGAGGTGTCTGCTGCTGGAGGTTTGGCAATTGCGTTTTCTGGTGGTGTTAGGATCGGAGGCATCGTGAGCCAGGGATGCCGACCGATCGGAGATCCCTACACGATCACTGCCGTGGAAGAGAATGTCCTCTATGGGATCGCTTCGCGTGGTGCGTATGAGGTGCTTGAAGAGACCTTTAAAAACCTTGCCGACGACGAGAAGGAGAGTGCGCAGCGCAATATCCTGGCCGGGCTGGCAATGGATGAGAATGTCGACGAACACACTCGCGGGAGTTTTTTGGTAAGGAGTATCCTCGGCGGTGATGCCGATTCAGATGCGCTGGCTCTGGGGGCTTTCCCACGAGTTGGGCAGACGCTGCAATTTCAGGTGCGCGACAAAGATGCGGCCGACGAAGAGTTGCGCGACTTGTGCCGGGACTACCTAGAGAAAAAAGGGGAGCCATTCGCTGGGCTGATGTTCACCTGTAGCGGGCGTGGTTCGCGGATGTTCGGTCTGCCGAATCACGATGCTGGTGTGATGGAAGATACCTTCGGCAAGGTTCCGCTCGGAGGTTTTTTCTGCAACGGTGAAATCGGTCCGGTGGGTGGGACGAATTTCGTTCACGGGTTCACTGCGTCGGTGGCGCTGTTCATGAACGCCTAATAAGGTCTTACTCGACCCAGGGCCTTGCCTGTTTGATCGCGAGGTTACCGTCCGCCCGGACCTTGAATTCGATCTCCATGGCGAATGCCGAGTTGCCGTCGTAAAGAGTTTTAAAGTGGCTTTGGATGAGCTTCATTTTCGGGACGAGGTTTAAGACTTCGGCCTCGGACATGACGGTCTGACCCGCGGGAACCTGGTTCGAAAATCGGATGTACTGGATCTCGTAGACGCCGTTGCCAAAGAGCAGGTCGGCGACGAGGAACTCCTCTGGGATCGATTCCTCTTCGGGATTGGTGACTAGGTTCTCTCCTTGCTGGACGTTGACGTAGTAGCCCTCCCAGTTGGGGTCAAATAGGTTCTTCGTCACGGCGACGCCGTTCGATCGTTCGTCGGAATAGTTCGGGTGGACGAGGATTCCCATCGCTGCGGAAAAATGATCGATGCGGTAAAAGTCGCGTTCCTCGAAGGCGCGGTAGGTCCACAGCCCAGCCCAGACCTGCTTGGCTGATTTCGAGATGTGTCCCTCGCTGGGTTTGTGGGTATAGGATTCGTAGAGGCCAGCCCCATTGAAACCCTCGAGGTCCTCGTTGTTGGTGCTCGATCGCATACGGATCGTGGTGTTTGCAGAAAAATTGGATTGTACGTCTGCGAGCGCGTCTATCATCCAGGTTGGTAGGACGCCTTCGGACTCGATCGTCTCGCGCAGTTCGGCGAGTCGTAGTTCACGACGCTCGGAGCTTGCCTGGAACAGCGGATCGGCGAGCAAATCTTGGACGAGGTCGTAGAAGTCGTTGTGCTTCATGAATTCGTCGTAGAAAAAGAACGGAATGGCGTAGCCGTCGGGTGCCACGTTCGGCATGATGTTGCGCAGTTCGGCGACGTTGGCTGCCTTTGATCCATAGGCGCTGGCGTTGTTGAAGCCGATCGCATCCAGGTCGGCGATGGTTTGAACGCTAAGGTTGCGCAGCGGGTATTGCGGCAAGGCCGGGCGCACCGATTCGAAAAACTCCTCGACCTCGGATTGAGTGGCGAGGCGGAGTTCGAAACCGTCGGAAGTCACCGCGTAGCGAACATATTTGTCGAGCAGTGGAGCGATCGCAGGATCGTTGGCGGCATCCTTGATGAAGGCGTTTGGCGTGTTGTTCTGTTTCGCCTTTAGATTGATGTGGGAGAGTGGGGTTTGCGGTAATTCTGTGATGACGCCAGCGACGTGGGTAAGGTCATTGGGCAGGCTGCGGAAAATGACAACGTCGCGCGCGCTGACGTTCTCGCTGCCGGTAACAAGCCGAAGTCGGCCGAACGCCTCGCCCGGGTTCAGTGCTGTGTAGGTGACGTTGGCGAACAGATCCTCGGTCTGGATGACGTTGACGGCGGTCTTATTGTACTCCGCGAGTTCGGATTCGTAGAGTTGCCGCTGGGTCTCGCTGGCGGGGTGGTAGGCGAGGTTGCCATCGATGAATGGCATGCCCGCGCTGATCATCTCGTAGGCCTTGGCCAAGAACTTGGCCGCGACTGGATCGGTTGGCCAACACTGCATCGTGTAGATGCCTTTGGTACCGTCTGCGGCGACGTAGTTGTCGTGAGCAATCAGGCTCCCGGCGACATTGCGTCGATTGGTGTTGGTGAAGTAGGTGGTGTTGTTGAAGAAGCCATGCGAGCTGGTGTAACCCGCGGCGCTCTGAGCGAAGAAGACATGGTATTCGTGGGTGTTGCTGTCGATGAAGAATAGGCGCGGGTGATCGGTGTGGATATCGAGGATGAGGAATTTCACTTCACGCACATCTTGGGCTCCGGGGAAGTTGTCGCGGTGTGACAGTTCCTCGAAGGTGGCGCGATCGTTGATCATCAATCGGCCGTCGACCTCCGCCAGCGGGGCGGAGGGATTGAAGGGGTTTAGACGGCCGAGATCGTTTAACTCGGTGAGGTCGGTGAAGCCGTCGTTATCGATGTCACTCGGATTGCTCTTCGGCGTCGACCTAACCCGGTAGAAAAATCGATCCCGCGGCAGGCTGGAATCGGTGAGCCAGAGGGTGGCGGTATCGCTCTGCTGCATCGCGACCGCGACGCCCAACTCGGACGGGCTACGGCTGCGGTAGAGCGTGTAGTAGTTTTGGCTCTGCGTTGGAACCTCGAAGCGGTACTTGCCGCCTGTGCTTTTCTCGAGGCGCAAGATGGAGAACGAATCGTCCTCGACTGCGAAGATTTCAGCGGTGGCACCGACAACGATCAGCAGGATCGAAAGGGCGGAGAGTTGGCGTGGGCGGTTCACTGGGGGTAGGGTTGCCGTTTCCCAACACTAGCGGACTATTCAGCTGGAGCGAGTGTTTTACCCGACTTTTCCCGGAAAGCGAAGAAAAGCAGGGTTCCGCCAGCTGCTAGGAATGCAAATCGTAGCAAGATTTCAAAAAAGTAGTTGGTGACGATGGCCGAGTCGCCGAAACAACCGCAGGAGATCTCGAGGTCGCGCGCCCATGCCGAGGTGAGTGCCGTGATGAAGACGAGCATCAGCCCGCAGAGGATGGTCAGTCCGCCACGGTCGAAGATCCCAATCAGCACCGTTACGCCGCAGAGCATTTCCAGCCATGGGAGTCCCATCGCGATCCAAGCTTCGAGAGGTGAGGCGTCGAATTGGATTCCTGTCAGGGTCGAGAGGTGTTCGAAGAAGCGGAAGCCCCGAACGGACTGGAGGAAGCTGATTGGATCGATAAGTTTCCTCAGCCCGCTGTAGAAAAACAGGCCACCGAAGGCGACGCGCAAAATCGTGAGGATGACGGATTTACCAGTCACGGTCTTAGAAGATCTCCTCGACGAATTTCTGCGCATCAAAGGGGGCGAAATCGTCAGCGGTCTCACCGGTCCCGATGAAGCGCGTCGGGATGTCGAGTTCGTTCTGGATCGAGACGATGATCCCTCCCTTGCCGCTGCCATCCAGCTTGGTGACGATGAGGCCAGTCAGCCCGACCGCGGCGTGAAACTCTTTCGCTTGGGAAAGAGCGTTGGACCCCGTGGTAGCGTCGACGACGATGAACGCCTCGTGCGGGGCATCGGGATCTTTCTTGCCAAGCACTCGTTGGATCTTCTTTAGCTCCTCCATCAAGTTGTGGCGCGTGTGGAGGCGACCGGCGGTGTCGACGATCAGGAAGTCGGAGTTATTCTTTACTGCGGCATCGTAGGCGGCGTAGCAGACGCTGGAAGGATCTGACTGGTACTCACCGGCGATGATTGGGATGTCGAGCCGCCCGGCCCAGACCTGGAGCTGTTCGATCGCGGCAGCCCGGAACGTGTCGGCCGCGGCTAGGGTGACCCCGTGACCTTTCGATTTGAGGTAGTGGGCGAGCTTCGCGGTCGAGGTCGTCTTGCCGGTGCCATTGACGCCGACGACGATGATGATCTTGGGACGGTCGGCGAATGGTTCCAGTGGTGGCACTCCCTCCGGGAGAATCTTGAGGATCTCCTCACTGGTGACCTGGACGACGTCTTGACCTTTGAGCTTGCGCCCCATGTCCTGGAGGCGGTCGACGATATCGGTCGTCAGGCGGATGCCTAGGTCACCGCTGATCAGGCTCTCCTCGATGTCTTCGACGTCGAAGTGATCTTTGGAGAACCGTGAGAGGAGCTTTTTGAAAAATCCAGCCATGATCTAGAGTCCGACGCGGCGGAATAGTCCGTTGAGCGGCAGTTGGATCCCGATGTAAAAATCACCAAACTCGCCGTATTTCACGGTCACCTCATCGAAGCGCATCTCGTAGACGATATTTTTGATCTCGGAGGTGTCCTTGGCGAACAGGGTGACTCCCCACTCGTGTTCATCCAGTCCGGTGGAACCGGTGATGAGTTGGCGGATCTTGCCGGCCCAGCGTCGGCCCACGGCAGCGTGACCGGCCATCAACTTGCGTCGTTCTTCGAACTCGAGCGCGTACCAATTGTTCTTCTCCCCACGCCGTTTGTTCATACCGTAGAAACAGAAGACGGGCCAGTCTGGCATGTTCGGGTAGAGGCGATCCTGCAGGTACTTT
>JBLHKE010000171.1:0-11861 GCA_047619485.1 Verrucomicrobiales bacterium
GCCGCCGGCTTTCTCATCCTGCTGTTCGACAGCAACCAACTGTTCCTCCCAGGCTTCCAGCTCTCCTTCGCCGTCCTTCTCGCACTAACCATGCTACACAAGCCGATCCTGGAGCTGATGCTACCACTAGTCAGCCACGACCCATTCCTTCCGAATTCCCTCCTCACCAAACGGCAGCGGATTTTTTACAAAGCGACACGCGGGATCGCCGAAACCTTTGCAGTCTCGCTGGCAGCCTGGCTCGGGTCGCTTCCGCTGATGCTATTCCACTTCCACCTAGTCACCCCGATCGCGCCGATCGCCAACCTTCTGCTGATCCCATTCGCCTTCGCCGTGCTCGGCACCGCGATCCTCGGCACCTTTGCCAGCGGCATCGGATGCAGCTCCCTCGGCATCATCCTGAACAACGCGAACTTCCTCTTCGCCACCGCACTCACCTCAGTCGCCGGATTCTTTGCCAACCTGCCGACGCCAATCAGCCACTTCTACACCTCGACAACACCTAACACGCTCCGCCCGGCCTGCGAAATTACATCGATCGACCTACCACGCGGCGGCGCTAGCACACTCATCGCAACCCGGTCCGGGGAGGATTGGCTCGTCGACACTGGCAATACCCGCGATTTCAAACCCGCGATCTCAGCCGTCCTCCATGAGCACGCCGGGGTCACGCACATCGACGGACTCCTGCTGACCCATAGCGATGCTGCCCACATCGGTGCAGCTACCGAAGTCCTCGAGACCTTCAAACCGGATAATCCGTTTATTCCTCTGCCGAACCGGACGTCGTCCACCTACCGCAAACTCGAAAAACAGTTACAAGAGAGAGGAATCGAAACCCGCACTCCTGAGCGTGGGCAAATCATTCAGATCGATCGGGACACCACCATCGAAATCCTCTACGCGCCCAGCCCGGACGAGAATCCACGCCTCAGCGACGATGCCTGCCTCGTGTTCATGCTGCACTCGCACGGATGGCGGCTCCTGTTCACCGGCGACTCTGGATTCCTGACAGAACAACAACTTCTCACGACCGCCCCAGACAGGCTGCGCGCCGACGTGATCATCCGCGGGCACCACAAATTCGACCACACCCTCACCCCAGACTTCCTCGACGCGGTCTCGCCGCGCGCGATCATTGCCAACGCCCGCGATTACGAAAATAGCAGCCCACCCGCTTCCACATCGGGGGAAGCCGCAGCCGAGCGCAATATCAGGGTGTTCGATCAGGGTGAAACCGGAGCCATCAGCGTCCACATCAACCCTGGAGAACTCGAGATCGAGAGCTTCCTCGACGATCAGGCCTTAACGCTGAAACGCGCCCGGTAAATCGATCGCCCCTGACCAGTCCACAGCTCTTCAAAATCGGTCCCCGCATAAAAAAAATCGTCGTCTCCCCAGGCAAGTTCATCGAAGATTCGCGAAGATCTCAAGGCCTCCATCGCCTCCTCGAAATATTCTAGGTGATCCGTCTTGAAGAGGAACTCGCCACCATGCTCGAGGACGCGCTGCAGCCCCTCGCAGAACTCCTGGTTCACCAGGCGTCGCTTGTGATGTTTCTTCTTTGGCCACGGATCAGGGAACAGTAGGTGCACTCGCGAAATTCCCGCCGCCGGCAGCAGGTAACCAAGGGTGTAGGTGCTCTCAAGACGCAGCATGCGCAAATTCGTCAGCCCGAGCTTCGAAGCCTTTCGGCAAGTCTTGCGCACGCGCCCTAACAAGCGCTCAACACCTAAAAATTCACGCTCGGGAAAATGCTCCGCCATCGCGCGAAGGAACCCGCCGTCGCCACTTCCCAAGTCAACCTCCAGCGGCCGCGAGACATCAGGGTATATCTCCTCCTCCCGCAATTCGCGGAAGTGGTCTTCGGGCATGAGTTGGAGATCAACGGGGTTCACGCAGCAACCCATGCCGACACAGGCAGAGAATTCAAGGGAAAGGGTGAGATAGCGATCCCCACTGGCCACTGGCCGCTGAGGGCTTGTTCGGAAATAAGTTGGTCAATAGCTAGGCAGTCATTGAGCCTACCACCAAGGCAGAGTTTGCTTTGTGTAGTGAACTACTCGGAGGAAACTCCAACGCTGGTGGGAGATTCTAGGGCAAGTAGATTGAGCAGTTGATTTTCGGTTTCCCCTAACCATCTCCGGCCGGAGCAATAGCTCGTAATTTTAGAGCCCGCGCTGTTCGCATCCCACCCCAGTCGCCTCCCTTCATCGGCCGCGCGACGGATTTCCGCTTCATACTGAAAAGTGAGGCTTTCTCGACCAGCAATTTCTCAAGGAAAGCACGCGATCCGATCGCCATGCCATCGGTCATATAGCGCACCCGGCAGCGCAGTAATTGCGCCAGGCTAAGCCGCCCTCCCGCACGCCAGACCTCGGCCACCGCCTCTCGCGAAAGCCCAGCACGCACCGGATTTTCCTCTCCTACCCCGAACAGGATCTTGCGATAGCGCGGACCGACATCGCCCCAGGTGGCCCCTGGCTTCAGCCCAGTGAGCATCGCAGCCAGTCCCTCACGTGCCAAGCGATGGCCAACTACCGCCTCAGCATAACCACACCAAGAGTAGTCCTTCGGGTCATCCACAAGCCCAGCACGGACTGCGTTCAGATCGATGTAGGCAGCGACCTTGAGCAGCGACTCCCAACTCCCCTCAACGATCACGCTTTTGAAGCGAGACTCCCACAAGGTGCCAACCCGGCCGCGCGAACGGTTGAACCAAGCCGTAAACTTCTGCTTGAGCGTCTTCATGAACTCGCTCAGATCCCACATGCGTTTAAGATATTTCTCCCGCACCCGCTGCAACGGCACATCTCCGAGCCTTCGCGCATCCTCGAACTCTGCCTCGACCTGAACCAACGCGTTCTCCGAGTAGAGATAGCGGCAGCGATCGAGAATTTCAGCATCCGTCAGCGCTACCACTGGTCTCGGTGGCACTTCCAGCAACAGATGAAAGTGGTTCGAGAGAATCGTCCAGGTGAGCACCCTCACACCCGAAAACGCCTCCAACTGGCGCATGACCTTCCGAAAAACATCCCGCTCGAGCGCCTCGAACACAAAATTCCGGTCAACGACACGACTCACACAATGGCAATGCGCTCAGTTCCGTCCAAACCGTAAAACAACTCGAGGTCTAGGCATCTAGTATGATTGCATAACGTCTGGCCTTATGCATTTCAAACGCTCGCAACTGCCGTTGAAAATGCTCACACCCGCCGCGCTTTCTCGCCCTCGTCGATCAGCTGCCAGAAGTGCTTCGAATCGCTTAGCGCCTCATCCTCGTTGAGCGGTAGCTTGCTGCGGAAAAGGAAATCCTGGAAGGTGCCCTTGTGCAACACCCGGTACACCACCACCACCGAATCTCCCTCGACCGCGAAGTAGATCCGGTATTCCTCGGAGCGGAAGCGGTACAGCTTGCGACCGTCGCGCTCCATGATGGCAAATTTCTCATCGTCCCCATCCTCGAGATCCGCTGGTGTCACCTTGAATTGATCCAGCAGGTCGAGCTGCTCCATCGTTGGTAAACGCGAGATCTCCGCGGCGCTAATCTCGTTAAAAATAATTTGGAACACGGTGATTTTGGGTAGGCGTTAGTCTAAAGGAATCTCTCGAGGATCGCGCTCAGGCTTGCGACCGTCTTCTCCGGCCACTGCGAGCGATCGGTCATGATCGCCCCATCCAGCGCGCGGTGCTCCGGCCAGTCAGGCATCAACGGGATCTTCGGGATCGCCTCGACGAGAACCTTCTTCGCCGCCGCGGCATTGGCCATCACGTGGGCGATCACCGCATCGGCCGTGACCGGATCCTCGTCCGTCTTCCAGCAATCATAGTCAGTGATCATCGCTAGGGTCGACAGCGACATCTCCGCCTCCCGTGCCAGCTTCGCCTCCGCGAGGTTGGTCATCCCGATCACGTCGAAGCCGAGCTGGCGGTTCGCATTCGACTCGGCACGTGTCGAGAACGCCGGACCATCCATGTTCACGTAAGTTCCGCAATCATGCACCGCGTGGCCGTGCACCGCGCCCGAAGCCTCGTAGAGAATACGCCGCAGCCCACCGCTGATCGGGTCCGCGAACGCGATGTGCGCACAGATCCCCTTGCCAAAAAAAGTGTGCTCATTGCGGCGGCTAGTCCGGTCGAAAAACTGGTCGGGCAAAACGATGTCGCGCGGGCGATATTCTTCCTTAAGGCTGCCCACCGCCGTCACCGCGATCACCCAACGGACGCCGAGCGAGCGCAAAGCGTAAATGTTGGCGCGGTGGTTCAACTCGTGTGGCAAAATGCGATGCCCACGGCCGTGGCGCGGCAAAAAATACACCTTCCGCCCGGCGAAGGTGCCCCCAACCAATACGTCAGATGGCGAGCCGAATGGGGTCTCTACCGAAATCTCCTCAGAGTTCTCGAATCCCTCAATTTCGTACAATCCGCTGCCACCGATGATTCCGATGGCTGGCTCGTTTTGATCTGGCATGCGGGTTCTTTAAGCAAGATCGCCTCATTGCGCAACCATCAGCTGCATCAGAACGAATGGCGACACCACCACCGCACGGTAGATCTCATCTGCGGTGGCCCAGTAATCAGCGTGTGGCTGCGAGGGCTTCACCAGATCGCCCGACTTGAGCCAGCGATCGACCTTGGACTTGTCATCGGTCACCAGCGCCTCACCCACCTCTTTAAGGTTGAGGCTCGAATCCAAATACAGCAGAGCGCCAGATTCAAAGTGCGGCTTGAGGTAATCCCAGCCGACCTCACCCATATATTTCTCCAACTCCGAGTCGCCACTTCCGAGCATCCCGTAGTTCATCTCTTCGCCGCCACCGCCGCCACCAGCATCGCTGATCATGCTTGCGCCCTCCTCGCGATGTAGACCGTGCTCTCAGAGATCTTCTGCTGCAGGGGATTTTCAAACGCCACGATCTCCGCCTGGACGTCGGTGAACGCTGATTCTAACGCAGCCACAAATTCCGCCAGCGGCAAGCCGTCGGACCACATCGCGAACACGCCACCGGGCTTGATGTGCGCCGCCATCTTCGCCAGGCCATCCGCCTTGTAAAACCCTCCATGCCGCTCGTGCAACAACGCCTCGGGGGTATGATCAACATCCAGGAGGACCGCATCCCAGAGCTTGCCCGGCTGCCCCGGATCCAGCGCCCGATCGCCCGAGCTCACCCCAGCGAAAAAATCGCCACACACCAGTTCGCAGCGCGGGTCGCCGGTTAGTTTCTCCCCCATCGGCACCATCCCCTGCTGGTGCCAGTCGATCACCTCCTGAAGAGTGTCAATCACCACCAGCGACCCAACCCTCTCCTCCTCGAGAGCTGCCACCGCCGTGTAGCCGAGTCCCAGCCCGCCGACAACCACGTCTAAACCATCCCCATCGACCGCCGCCAGCCCGAGCTTTGACAGCGCAATTTCCGCGTCGTTAAACAGGCTCGACATGAGAAACTCGTCGCCCAGCGTCACCTCAAACACCTCGAGCCCGTCGAGTTCGAGAATTTCCTTGCGGCGCAGGGTCAGGGCACCCATCGGCGTCTCGCAGTAGGCTAGTTCTTTGAAGAATTGGCTCATCGGCGGCAGCAAAGCCCAGCGGCGGCACATTTCAAGCTCGCGGAGCCGCCTTGACTTTCCTCTACAGCTTTCCACCTTGCCAGACAGATTATGAACCATGACACAGTAATTAAAGAAACAGGCGCCACCATGACCAAGGGTGTCGAATACATGATTCACGAGTTTTCCGCAGTGCGCACCGGCAAGGCCTCGCCCGCACTCGTCGAGAACATCGACGTCAACATCGCGTCCTACGGCACCTCGATGAAGCTCAAGGCTCTCGCCCTGATCACCACACCCGAGCCACGCCTGATCCTGATCCAACCGCACGACCCCTCGACCACTCAGGAGATCGAGCGCGGCATCCGCGAATCGAAGCTCGGTATCAACCCGAGCGTCGACGGCAAGAACATCCGCCTACCAATCCCCGAGCTCTCCGGCGAACGCCGCCAAGATCTCGTCAAGATGGTCAAGGGCATGGCCGAGGAAGCTCGCGTGCGCATCCGATCCGCACGCAAGACGGCGATGGATACGACCAAGAAGGCGAAGACCGATAGCGCGATCACCGAAGATCAGATGCACGACCTCGAGGCGGAGATCCAGAAGATCACCGACAGCCACATCAAGGACATTGACGGACACGTCGCCAGCAAAGAGACCGAGATCACGACGGTCTAATTTTTTTCGGTGCCAATCCGCCTCCACAACACCTACTCCCGACAGGTCGAGGAGTTCGTCCCGATCGATCCAGACGGCAAGGCCGTCAAGATGTACACCTGTGGCCCGACGGTCTACGGCTACGCGCACATCGGCAATTTTCGCGCCTACGTCTTCGAGGACTTGCTGCAGCGCCACCTCGAGACCCGTGGCTACGACGTCGAACGGGTAATGAATTTGACCGACGTCGACGACAAGACGATCCGCAACAGCGCAGAGGCAGGCATCCCGCTCGGAGAGTTTACCCAGACTTTCAAAGACGCATTTTTCAAAGATCTCGCAACCCTCAACATAAAACCCGCCGACCACTACCCGGCCGCGACCGACGATGAGAACATCGCCAAGATGGTCGAAATGATCGAGCTACTGGTCGAAAAAGACTTCGCCTACCAGGCCGACGACCAGTCCGTCTACTTCCGCATCTCGGCCTTCCCGGAATACGGCAATCTCGCCCACCTCAACCTCGACGAACTGCGCCCGACCGGCCGTATCCAGAACGACGAGTACGAGAAGGAGTCGATTGGAGATTTCGCGCTGTGGAAAACCTGGACCGAAATCGACGGTGACGTCGGTTGGGAAAGCCCGTGGGGCAAGGGGCGCCCGGGCTGGCACATCGAATGTTCCGCGATGGCGTCGCGCATCCTCGGCGACGAGATCGATATCCACTGCGGCGGCGTCGACAACATCTTCCCGCACCACGAGGCAGAAATCGCCCAGAGCGAGTGCTGCAACCCAGACAAGAAATTTGTCCGCTACTGGATCCACAACCAACACCTACGGGTCGAGGGCAAGAAAATGGCGAAGTCGGAGAACAACTTCTTCACTCTGCGAGACATCCTCGACCGGGGCTACAGCGGGCGCGAGATACGCTACGTCCTGTTGAGCGTACGCTACGACATGCCGCTGAATTTCACCTTCGACGGACTAGATGCTGCGCGCAAAGCCCTGGCGCGCATCGACGAATGGCTCGAGCGCCTAGACAAACAGGCTGGCGACGCAAAGGCGGGCAAGGCGATCCCACTCATCAGCGAGTGCGGCTTCCTTGAGGCAGTCGATGACAACCTCAACATCGCCGGTGCTCTCGGACATCTATTCGATGCGGTGCGCGAGACGAATAAACTCATCGACCGCGACGAGTTGAGCCCCGAGGAGGCACGTGGCGTCCTCGAGTGGTGGAACAACGAGGTTGACGTCGTCCTAGCACTCGGCGCGAAGGAAGCCGATGACGAGATTCCGGCCGAGGTCCAACAGATGCTCGACCAGCGAGCCACCGCGCGGGCAGGGAAAGATTTCGCCGAGAGCGACCGCCTGCGCGACGCCATCGCAGCAGCGGGCTGGACAGTGATCGATGGTAAAGACGGCCAGACACTGAAAGCGAATTAGCGCAGCCGCGAGGCGCCAGTCCGGAGAGTGGGTTTGCAATTAGCTCAAAGGGAGCAAAGATCCCGCAGAAACTCTAGACGGCCAATATCCTGGCACCCATCAAGCCTTGCAAGAAATGGGCTTTCAAGCCCGCCCCAGATTCCTTGGTCCAACCACTTCCGTGCATGAATCATAATTCGCGATGCACGGCAGCAAACACACGAGAGGCGTCCTGCGAGTCGCTCGGATCTACGGTCCTCAGCAGCTGACTGCAAGTCCACTCTCCCAAGCGCAGCAAGCGCGAATAGGCTGCCATCGCCCCACCCAAGGCTACCTAGCCAAAAGATCCAACAAGGTAGCCGCACACACCTCATCCAAGCTCTCCACTGCCAAATGCGCGTCGCCCAGACTCTCGATCGGGTGAGTCGTCGCCACAGCGATCACCTTCATCCCAGCCGCAAGGCCTGCCGCGATGCCCACATGCGCATCCTCGAAAACGACTGAGTCCTGCGGCGTGCCACCGACTTTCGCCGCAGCCATGAGAAACACCTGAGGGTCTGGCTTCCCCTCGGTGACATCCTCGGCCGCGGTGATCGCTTGGAATCGATCACCCAGCCCGATCACCTCCATGATCGCATCAATGTTAGCGCGCGGCGTCGACGAGCCGACCGAACACGGGATGCCAGCCTCCGCCAGCGACTCTAACAAAACCACCACCCCACCTAGCGGTTCGATCCCATCTCGACGGACGAGCTCCCGGTAGAGTTCCTCTTTACGATCCGCGAGTTCGGCGATACGCGCCTTATCATCGGCATCGACCCATGACGAGAAGAACATCGGGAAGATCGATTGGTTGCGCATACCAAAGCTCTTCTTGAAGAAGTCCTCCGGCAAAGCACTACCCTGCTCCTCGGCGAGCAAGGTCCAGCTCTCGGCGTGCTGGTCATGGGAATCGATGATGATCCCGTCCCAGTCAAAAATGGCAGTAGCCATGAGTTAATCGAGGCGCTCGGTGGTGCCGATGCGCTGCTTGAGTTGAGCGTTGATGCCTTCGCTGAGGGAGGCATCCATGAAGATGAGATACGGGAACTCGTCGAACTCTATGCGGTGGTGCCCCTCCTGCGGCTGCTCTAGCGCTCCAGCCAAGTCACCGATCTTGGTGATGTCGACACCGTTGACCTTGGTGACTCGGATGTTGGCGACCTGCTCGTAGCCGACAGTCGCCGGAGTCGGGATCACCCGACTGAGGAATACGACGTGCTGCACGCCCTCTTTCTCCAGCTTCTCGGGATCGGCCAGCGCCAACAGGAACTTGAGCGGCGCACGCGTCGTCCAGGTAGCACCGTAGAGCTTGAGGTAGTCGCGGGTGAGTTCTTGGAAGACCAGTCCACCCTCGATGAGAAAGCGCGGCCCGCGGTCGATCATGTAGGGCTGGATCAGGTAGTCCTCCGGCTCGCGGCGGTCGAGCTGGATCGTGATCGTCTGGCGCTCGCCATCACGCAGGATTTCGATCGGCATCTTCTGTCCCGTCTTCGCGTTGCCACGCACGAGGTGCCCGAGAGCCAGCTTGCCGTATTTCGGATCATCGTAGTTGCCACGTGGATCGATCTTGTTGCCATCGATCGAGAGGATCACATCGCCCGCTCTCAGACCGGCCTTGGCGGCGGAACTACCGGCAAGCACCCGGCTGATGTAGATCCCACCGTCGTCTTTGCCAAGTTTCAGAAACTTGCGGAACTGCTCATCGAGTGTCTGGCTCACAGAGATGCCGAGTTCAGGAAAGCCCTCATACTGGCCGTCCGCCTGATCTTCGAGGAAGCTCTCGATGATCGGCGCAGCGAGCACATTAGAGACGAGTTCCTTCGGCGTGTAGTTGAGCAGGAGGCCGACGAGTTTACCGTTGCGCACCACCGGGGCGGTAAAGCTGCCAGAGCGGTATTGGATTGGCCCAGTCGCCTCGTAGACGATGAAACTGGCGACGTCGAGATAGGACGTGCTGGTCTCGACCTTGGTAACGTTGATGCTGGTGGAGACTGGCGTGCCATTATCCTCGACCTGCCAGACGTCGATGCCCTCACCCGGCTTCACACCGGTATCGAGCTTCAGCGGCTTCATCCCCTTGAGGAAATCTGCGTGCCCCTCGGCCGGTTCGAGCAGCGCGATGTTCGCCTCGTAGTCGACTGCCACCACCCGAGCTGTCGCCTTGTCGCCTGAGTCGGCCTTCTCCAGTTCGATAAAGGTGGCGTTGGCGACCATCTCGCCGGTGACCAGCACTTTGTTGCCTGCTAGGACAGCACCGAGCCCACGGCGTGAGTTCGGCGTGAGCTTCTGCCAAGGCTGGTAAAAATTGTATCCCTGGCGGGTGGCGTTGACGCGCACGACAGAGTCGATGGCGCCTTGCACCACCTCTTCTTTCGCAGGAGGGGCGAGCGCTGCAGCGGCGGCCTCTGCCGGGTCGATGGGCTCTTCTTCTTGGGCAAACCCACTCACACTCGCGGCGGCAATCGTGAAGGTGAGGAGGGCGACGGTCTTAAGTTGGAACTTCATGTCAGTGATCGGTCGGGTCTAAAATCTGGTGGTTGACGGTTCGTGCTATTCGGCCGGGGCTGGCGTGGCATCGGCAGCGCTCGAAGCCTCGACTGGAGCCGTTTTGTTCTCCTCTTGCGCCGGCGGGTTCTCACTGAGGTGGTGATCCTTGATCACGTTATATTTCTCCATGATACGCTGGTGGGCCGCCTCGACACGCGAGGTCTCGAAGACGATCGGGCGGCTCTGCCCGACGCACTTGATAGTGATAAATTCACGCGTTTCATCGGTCACGTTAAGCGCCTCGTAGACGTCGCGCAGTGTCTTGACCTTCTTGCCATTGACCTCGTCGACGATGCTCTTGGCAAAGCCCTGCACCTGCGAGTTGATCGAGTCCGGCAGCACTGTGGTGAGGATAATAACCTCCGGGCGCTCCTTGTAGATCTGGTCACTCGCGTAGTTGGAGAAAGCGTAGCGCACCTCGAGGCTGTTGAGCCCGTGTGCCTGCACCAGATTGCGATCGAGCGGCTGGAAGACGAGGCCGGCATACATAACGAATTGCGGCACCTCGTCATACTTCATCGCCTGGATCAGGTAGGGCAAAAACCGCTTCAAAGTCACTTCAGCCCCGAACGCTTTCTTGTCGCGCCAGACTTTGAGCTTCACCTTGTCGCCTGCGAACTTGCGCTCGACGATCTCGTTCATGTCGACATTCTCGCCGTTCATCTTGACGAGACCGTTGGAGAAAATCGGGTGGCCATCGATCTCCAGCAGCACGTCGCCGAGCGCCAAGACCTTACCAGCAGACCCCTCTGGATCCGCGTAGGCGACCATGATTCCCATGCCATCGTTCGGCAAGCCGAGGGCGCTACGCTGCGCAGGGTTTAACAACTCGAACTCCGCCATCGACAGGTCCACGTAGTGATCATACTGGCCGTCCTCGACGTCCTTCAGGAAGCGCTGGATCACCGGGACAGGGATCATGTAGCCAGTGTTCTGCGCGACATTACCCGAATAGCCCTGGAAGGCCACACCAACGACCTTGCCGTCCTGCAGCACCGGTCCACCACTGTTTCCGGGGTTGATCGCCGCATCGATCTGCACCGTGAGGTGGTTGTCGGTGGTGCTGTGTGAGTAAGTTAGGAAGTCGATGCGCGACACAACACCGCTGGTCACCGAGATGCGCTCGCCACCGATCGGATAACCGATGGTTTTGACGATGGTGTCGAGCTGCGGCAGGCCACCGAACTTCAAAGGCTTCACTTTCGCGAACGCAGAGGGATCCTCAAGCTCGAGCATCGCCAGGTCACAGTCGTGCGCTATGTGCAAAATATTTGCGCGGTAGGGTTTCGGGTCGCCGACTTTCTTGATGTAGACGATGCGGCTATCGCTGACGACGTGGGCGTTGGTGATGAAGCGGTTCGGCGCGATCATGAACCCGGTGCCATTGCCACCGCCATCGCGACCGGTGTTCCACGGCGTGCGGTAGTCGAGCGTTAGCGACGAGTTCTCGATGCGCACGACAGCTTCGTATTTCGAATCGCTCGAAACCATCGGAATCGGCTCGTCGACCTTCGGCAATTGCGGCTCCGCATCTTGTGCAAACGTTAGGGTCGGGCCAGCAGCAAGCAGAGCCGACGAGGCGAAGATAGTGAGCCGCTTGGCAAGCGCTAGGTGGGAGTGGGTCAGGTTCATAGGGTCAGTAGCAT
>JBLHKE010000172.1:0-11800 GCA_047619485.1 Verrucomicrobiales bacterium
GGGTGGGGGATGTGAGGCCGTTTGGTGCGCTGACAAAGAAAGTCATCGAGGGGGTCTACTAGTATGAGCAAGCTCAAGCAACCACGTAGCGCAGGCTTTAGCCTGCGATCGCCAGCGCAATCCTGTCGTGTAAAGGCCTGTGCTCGAATGGAACCTCATGAGATCTCGTTTGTCATCGAATCCACTGGCCGTGCGCTAACGGCAATGTCGTCGCACACGCAGACCAAAGCCCATGCTACGTCATGAAAGACATCCCAACTATCACCCTCATCCGCAAGGGCAAGCTCTACCGCTCGCTCGACGTCCAGGACATTCCCAAGCTCGGCACCGATGAAGTCGTCGCGCGCGTGACTTTTGCCAACAGCGGCCTGATCCGACGTGACATGTTGGATTTTTCTGAGGCCCGCGCGGCTCTCAAGAAGTTCAAAGCGGCGGATCTTCTCAAGATGGCTCAGGAGGCCGGCAAGGTGTTCCTCAATGATACGCTTCCCGTCGGTGAGGAAGAAATTCCGCAGACTCCTGAGGATTACGTCCAGTCGCTGTCGGCCACCAGTGGCCTGCCACATACCTTGATCCGTATGAACATGGAGCGGCTCGCGGGTGTTTTTAGTGAGGTGCCGACGATTTTCAAAGGCCTTTCGCGCGGACTCGATCCAGAGGTGCTCGATGGCGGGCACTGCCAGCAGAATGGCGTGCGTGTGAGCTTCACGCCGAACGCGGACTTCCTCGGCGTGGTGTTGCCAAGCAACTCACCGGCGGTGAATGCGCTGTGGGCACCGGCCATCGGTATGAAGATGCCAGTCGTGCTCAAGCCTGGTCGTGAGGAACCATGGACGCCATGGCGTTTGATCCAGGCATTTATCAAAGTCGGCGCGCCCCCAGAGGCGTTCAGTTTTTACCCTGCGGATCATGACGGTTCCGGCGCGATCATTCGCCGCAGCCAGCGTGTCATGCTCTTCGGTGGCGATGCCACGGTCAAAGAATACGAGAACGACCCGCGGGTCGAAGTCCACGGCGCTGGCCGTAGCAAAATTATCATCGGCGATGATGAGATCGAGAATTGGCGCGATCACCTAGATATCATGGTACGCTCGATCAGCGCGAACAGCGGGCGCTCGTGCATCAACGCCTCTGCTATCATCGTTCCGAAATACGCGGATGAGATCGCGGCCGAACTCGCCAAACGCCTAGTGGATATGGTTCCGCGCAAGGCGGATGATCCGGCGGCAAATCTGTCAGGCTTCGCAAATCCAGTAATGGCGGAGGGGATCGACACGGCGATCACCGATGGCTTGGGCGAAAAAGGCGCGCGTGACGTCAGCATGGAACTGCGCGGAGGAAGCGAGCGCTACGTCCAGCTAGATGGGATGCACTACATGGTGCCGACCATCATGCGCTGTGACTCGATCGATCACCCACTAGCGAATACTGAGTTTCTGTTTCCCTACGCAAGTGTTGTGGAAATGCCACAGGCGAAGATGCTCGACTCGATCGGGAAATCGCTGGCGGTGGCTGCGATCACCAAAGATGACGACTGGATCGATGAGCTGATCGCGGCTTCACACATCGAGCGGTTGAACGTCGGGCCGATGGCCACCAACCATGTCGAGTGGGATCAGCCGCACGAGGGCAATCTTTTTGAGTTCCTCTTCAAGCGCCGCTCCATCCAAGTCACGAATGCAGCCTGATCTAGCAGTGATCTCGGCCGCGTCGCTGACTGATGGTCTCGGTGTCGCGCAGGACATTGTAGATTTTTCTCACACTCCCGGGACGCGGGTCGTCTTTGGAGCAGGGGTCATCGAGGGGGCGGGCGATCTCGTCAAGGAACTCGGCGGCAGCCGGGTGCTGATGGTGACCGATTCTGGAATCTTAAAAGCTGGGCATGCCGATTGGGTCAAAGGGATCCTTGAGCGCAACGGGCTGGAGGTGACGATCTTCTCAGGCGTCCATGAGAATCCCACCACCGACGACGTGAACGCGTGTGTGGAGGTTGCGAGGCAGGCCAACATCGATCTCATCGTCGGTCTCGGCGGCGGGAGCAGCATGGACACCGGCAAGGGATGCAATTTTATTCTCACCAACGGCGGTCATATGAAGGACTACTGGGGGGTTGGCAAGGCGGAGAAACCGATGTTGCCGTTCGTCGCGATCCCGACGACGGCGGGGACGGGCAGCGAATGCCAGTCATTCGCTCTGATCGCCGATAAAGAAACCCACATGAAGATGGCCTGTGGCGACAAGAAGGCGGCGGCGAGAGTGGCAATCTTGGACCCTGAATTGACGCTGACCCAACCTGCGATGGTGACGGCGCATACCGGGATCGATGCGATTACCCATGCGGTGGAGACCGCCGTCACGAAAAAGCGCACTGATATTTCGGTGCAGTATTCGAAGCTGGCCTTCGCCCTGCTCGACCGTGGCTTTGGCGAAGTTCTGCGTGACCCTACTTCGCTGCAGGCGCGGGCACGGATGCAGCTCGGTGCTGCTTACGCGGGCGTGGCGATCGAGAACAGCATGCTCGGCGCTGCGCATTCAGCAGCCAACCCGCTGACAGCCCATTTCGGTCTGGTGCACGGAGACGCGGTCGGTGTGATGATGCCGCATGTGGTGCGTTTGAATGCCGCTGGAGACGAGGGCGCGGCAGCCCGCTACGCGGACTTGTACGAGGGCGATTTGCCAGCACGTCTTGAGGAACATCTACGCATGGCTGGGGTGAAGCCGGGATTGGAAGGCTACGGAGTTTCAGAGTCCGACGTGCCGATGCTGGCAGCGGAGGCCGCCGAGCAGTGGACTGCGCAGTTCAATCCGATTGAGGTGAATGCGGTGGTGTTTGAAGCGCTGTACCGCAGCGCACTCTAGGCCGGCGACGTTTTTGAGGCTTGACGAAGCCGTGGATCAGGGTTGCAGTCCCTGCTAATGGATCAGAAATCATTACTTTTGGAAAATTTAGCCGTTTGCAGTTGGTCGCTCCAACCGAAGGACACGGCTGATCTAATTTCGATGCTGCAGTCGATTGGCCTATCACGGGTTCAATTGGCGCTCAACGATCATCGCGGCAGTGCGGGAGGGGAGGCGATCGGTAGGGAGCTGGAGGACGCCGGCATCGAGATCGTTTCTGGGATGTTTGGGACGGTTGGTGAAGATTACACCAGCCTCGAAACGATCCATGCAACTGGAGGCGTCGTTCCTGACGAGCACTGGGAGGCCAATCTGGAGATCGCGGGTGAGGTGATCGCGACTTCGAAATCGCTCGGGCTGAACCTGGTGAGCTTCCATGCTGGTTTCCTTCCGGAGGAGGCCTCTGACCCGAATTATGCGAAGCTGATCGACCGGCTGAGGACGCTGGCGAAAATGTTTGCAGAGGCAGGCATCGATCTAGCATTCGAGACCGGGCAGGAGGAGGCTGAGATCTTGGCCAAGTTTCTCGACGACCTTGCGGCGCCCAACGTTGGGGTCAATTTTGATCCGGCGAACATGATTCTCTACGCGAAAGGCGATCCAGTGGCAGGATTGAAGACCTTGTTGCCGTACCTCCAGCAAATTCACATCAAGGACGCCAACCTCACACCTGAACCCGGAACTTGGGGCAGCGAAGTCGTCGTCGGGACTGGGCAGGTCGACTGGCCGGCGTTCATGGAGGTGCTGATTGGCGCTGAATACAAAAACGCGCTGGTCATCGAGCGCGAGGCGGGTGACGATCGGGTAGCCGAAATCACTGCGGCGAAAAATCACCTCGAATCCATATTGAAGAAAGGCTCAGAAGCATGATCAAAGTAGGCGTTATCGGACTAGGAATGATGGGGCAAATGCACTTGGCCGGTTGGTCGGGCATCCGCGGAACACGCTTGCTGATGGTGGCGGACAACGATCCACGCCGCGCTGCAGGTGATTTCTCAGGGTCGTGGTCGAACATGGAAGGCGGGGCGAAAGAACTCGACTTCACGAAGATCACCGGGACGACGGATCCGATGGAGCTGATCCACTCTGACGAAATCGACATCGTCGATATCTGCGTGCCGACGCCGTTCCATATGGATCTGGCGCTGGCGGCGATCAAGGCTGGCAAGCATGTGCTGTGTGAAAAACCACTGGCACGCACGGCTGCAGACGCGCGCAAAATTGCGCGGGCGGCTGAGAAGGGCAGCGGTTTTTTTATGCCGGCGATGTGCCTGCGCTTCTGGCCCCAGTGGGCGTGGATCAAGAAGGCGATTGAGAAGGGGACTTACGGAAAAGTTATCAGCGCGGAGTTCCGTCGCGTGGGCGGGTTGCCGCCAGGGTGGTTCGTCAATGGCAAGCTATCCGGTGGGGCGATTCTCGACCTGCATCTGCACGACACCGATTTTGTGAACCACTTGTTCGGCACGCCAGATGCGGTGAGCAGTGGCGGGTGGGTCGGTCCGAGCGGATGCGTCGATCACGTCGAGACGCGCTACATTTACGAAGGTGGACCAGTGGTGACTGCGCAGGGCAGCTGGGCCGCCCCGGCGATGCCGTTCGATATGAGTTTCTGTGTGCTGTTTGAAAACGCGGGTGTCGACTACAACCTGAGCCGGACTGAGGCGCCGCTGATGCTCTATCGCAACGCGAAGGGCAATCGCAAGGCACCTGAGCCGGTGGCGGTGAAGTGTCCGGAAGGAGATGGCTACAAGGGCGAGATGGCTTACCTTGCGAAATGTGTGCGCACCGGCAAAACTCCGGATGTGGTGACTGCGGCTGAGGCTGCTGAATCGATCCGCATTGTCGAGGCGGAGAACAAGAGCGTGCTTACTGGCCGGATCGTGAAACTCTAAGTGCTTGTCAGTAAATAACTCCTACAATCTGCTGGTTATTTTGGCCATCACTCGTGTTAGCTTCCAACTCAAATAGCCCGCTATAATCGCTGAAATCTGCCTTGGTGCTGGCTAAAATTCCTGCGCATCTTCGCATGACTTATCTCCTGACAACCCCTAAGGCTCTGCGGTAGTCTTGTTACCCGAAAACGCGGGACTGGAGCGGAGTAAAGCCGTCGCGCTCTGGGCGGCTACACGGGTCACTGATCGACTCTGCAGGTTCTTGCCGATTAGTCCCGCCGCTGAGCGTTGGATTTGTTATCCTTGTGGGTATCAAGAAGGTTTTGTGTAATCCAGCAGCACCCCACAGAGTGCAACTCCATGCTACGGGGAGTCGCGAATTGCGAGCGCAGCACGCAAGAGGTAGCACGGAGTTGCACTCCGTGGACGGCTACTCAATCACACTGGTTTTCTCCTTCGGCGCTAGACCGTGACCATGGCCACTCGGGCGAATGAAATAAGCTAGGGCACCTCCGGAAACCTGCTGTGGAAATGGGGCGCAGAGAAAATTCCCGCTGGCGAGGCGATAAACGCTAAGCTATCTGGTGATAGTGGGCGCTTTAGCAACGAAGACCGCGGGGATTTTATCAAGCTCCAGCCCGCATGAGGTTTTCGGAGGTGCCCGCTAGTTCTTGGACTTGCTCCCGGATGCCAAAACGCATGTGGTTTTGTTGAAGGGCGAACGTCGAGTGCGAGGCTAGGAGGGCGGTCGATGTCCGAAGATCTCTTGGGCGCACGTCCCAAGACCATCGCGACGCCCACAAACGCTGGTCCAAACTCTGGCGAGTTCAGCCACCTTCATCTCCGTATTTCGCGACAGCCTCTTTAGGCTGCGTCCGCCGAAGCGATCCCATTTACTGATGGCCAGTGCGCGAACGGAATCCAAGAGCGTCTGGCGTGTCGTCGAGAGCACAGGCCACGCGCAGACGGGACTGCCGTTTCTGACGCAGCCTAAAGGCTACGCTACATGGCTAAGAGCCTTGCTGCGAAAGGAGGTTCACGTGAGCTACGCCTCGGAGCGTGACTTGTCTTTGAATAGGATGAAGAAGGCGACGAGGACGATCGCAGCCATGATGGCCGGGAAATACCAGACCGCTGGCCAGTTTACCACCGCGGCGTCGCCAGTCCCAGTTGTCTGCTTGCCGTTCCACCAGCCGTTGACGTTGGCGCCGATGAACATTCCGACCCCTAGCGTGACGAAGGCGATAAAGCCTTGGGCGCTCGAGCGGATGTCATTCGGCGCGCGTTTGTCCACGTAGAGTTGACCGGTGAAGAAGAAGAAGTCGTAGCAGATGCCGTGGGAAATCACGCCAAGGAACAGCAACAGGTGTGCGTCCGGTCCGCCGGTGGCGAAGCAGAGGTAGCGGATCACCCAGAATGCCATCCCGATCAGGAGCATGTTCTTCACGCCGATCTTCTTGAAGAAGAATGGCACCAGCAATAGGAAGAAGATCTCAGATACTTGTCCGAGGGTGAGGACGCCCTCGGAGTTCCCCACGCCCATCGCTTTCAGGTATCCATTAGCAGTCTGGTAGTAGAAGGAGAGTGGAATGCAGATGAGCAGCGAGCAGACGATGAACACCGCAAACGATGGATCTTTCATCAAGCGGATCGCCTTCAGTCCGATCAGGTCGCCGATGGTAGTTTTTTGACCCTTCAGCTTCGGAGGGGTGTTCGGAAGGAGGAAGCAGAAGAGACCGAGGATGATTGAGGCTCCAGCTCCTAAGAAGAGTGGCCAGTTGGTGCTGCCTAGATCGGTCGCCCCCTCTGGAGAGGGTGGGCCACCTAGGAATTGTGGGAGCTGGAAAGCGATAGATTTGTCGGCGAGCAAGAAGCTCCCGCCGACTGCGATGCCCGAGGCGATCCAGCCGAGAGTGCCCAATGTCCGGATCGGCGGGGCATCTTTCTCCGGATCAGCCACCGACTGGAACAGAACCGAGTTCACAAGAGCGAGCGTCGGCATGTAGCAGAGCAGGTGGATGAAAATATAGGGGAAGAACGAAGCCCAATCCGTTGCCTGGGCTGCCATGAACAAGGCGGCGCCACCAATCAGGTGCAACACACCCAAGACGATCTGAGATGGGAAAAATTTGTCGGCGATCAGTCCGACTAAGATGGGTGAGACCATGGCGGCAATTCCGGTGAGACCGTAGGCGAAGCCAATTTTCTCCGGCGCGATCCCCAGGCTGCTGAGGAAGGGATACATTGGCACATACCAGACTCCCCAGATGAAGAACTGGAGGAACATCATGATGCAGAGCTTTGGTTTTGCAGAACCGCTAGGGATAGAGTCGGACATAAGATCTAAAAATTTGCAGGTGGCTATTCAGGTGAGGAATATTTTGCGAGAGCCGCAAAACGCTAGGATACAGAATTGTTTAAGTTTAGGAAGGGATTTCTGTAGGTGGGTCGATTGCCTTGATGACAGCGCCAGAGCCGCCTGAATGAGGCCCACCAAGGCGTTCGGCGGCCGGGGTGGTCGGGAAGGTGATCGGGATGACCTCTTTCTGCTTCCTTTCGCGTTTGCGCAAACTGGCGATGACCCCCGCACCGAGGGCGGCGACGCCGAGCGCTAGGGCGGAGCCGGCGGTGGCGATCGGCACCCAGCTCTCCTCGGCCTCGTCCGAGAAGTCGGGCACCTCGAGCGGCGCGCCGCCTGGTGTCGGTGGCTGGTCGCCGACCTCCAAGCCGTCCTCGAGGCGGCTGAGACGCCACAGCAGCGTGTAGGTAAAGTGGTCGAGTTGGGAGAACGGGTAGGTTTTCGTGTAGCTCTGGCCAAGGGCGTCTGCGAACACATTGTCGAGTTGAGTTCCGTAGTTTCCGCGCAGCGAGTGCCCGAAGGTGGCGCTGGTGCGGGTAGGGGAACCTAGCCAGAACGCGATCACCACACCGGGCTGGTCGCCGAACCATTTGGTCTGGAGCGCCTCGAGATTTTGGAATTCAGGGATCCGTTGCTCCTTCTGGAAGAGGAGGATGTAGATCGGAACCCGCTGGATGTTGAGATGATCTTGGAGCGAGTTGTTGATCGAGGTTCGCTCGTGGGCAGTGAGCAAGGTCTGTGGATCGACGAGTTGGGTTTCCGGGATCGATCCGAAATAGTCCGCGAGGTAAATCTCCGGAATGACGGTGGGATCAACCTCAGGTGGGAGCTGGATCTCTGGTTCGAAGATAGGCTTCTTGGTGGGGTTCGTCGCGCTCCCCGGGCTACCTGGCCAGAGGCGCGGGACGAGTTTTGGGTCATCGTTCTTCCAGCTGGGCAAGCTGTAGATCTCAGGCGGGGATGGACCCGGCTCCTTTTCATTGGTGTCTGGAAAGGAGGAGGCGTCGGGCAGCAACACTGGAACATCCTGCGCAGCTACGCCCGTGGCCAGGGCGAGACCTAGCAAGGTAGGTGCCACGAGTCGTAGGAGTTGTGCGAGCGATGTCACTTGGAGAAAAACTGACAGAAGGACTGGAGGGAGGAACTCTGGCTAGGTGACGGAGGCGTGTTGGCGCAGGGTTGACGAGATCGAACTGAGGCAAGCGAAGATCAGGGGGGCGAAGCGGCGTGCGCTGAGGTAGGGCTTTGCTTGCTCTAGGATCTGGCGGAGTTGGACTTCGGGGAGGTGCTGCTCCGGGAGATAGCCAAGCGTGAGGCTGGCACTCAGCTGGCGGCTGTTGATGCAGAGTAGGATCGCGCTATCGTTGCCTCGTGGCGAGTCGATCATGGAGCGGTTGCTCAGCCAGAAGCCGAGCTCTCGCAGGTTGACGCTGTCTGGCAGCTCCGCGATGTAAGTGGCGAAGTGCAGCTGTGGGAACTCCCATTCGAAGCGGTCCATCCGGGCGTCGAGCTTGTCGATTTCCTCTGGCGTGATGGTTTTGGTGGCGTCGACTAGGCGCTGCAGGCGGACACGCTTGGAGCCGAAGGTCGAATCGACATCGGCGAGTGAAAAACTGCAGAACGGACAGGCGGTATGGGTGTGTTGCAGCGGTTCGGTGCAGCGTGGGCAAGTTCGGATTCCCATGAATAAACGCCAAAGATACGGGCGTTCGCAAGCCGGGTCAATGGGGCTTGACCCGACAATCCTCCCAGTCGATGATCCGCCTATGTCAGAAGCATTTCCCGATATCCCGCAGATCCAGTTCGAAGGCTCAGATTCGAAGAATCCCTTGTCTTTCAAGCACTACAACGCCGACGAGGTCGTGGGCGGGAAGACAATGCGCGAGCAGTTGAGGTTTTCGGTCGCCTACTGGCACGCGATGCGCAATCCGCTGGGCGACCCGTTTGGAGCCGGGACGGCGGTGCGTCCTTGGGACGATGGCACGGAGTCAGTCGAGAACGCGCAGAACCGGGCTCGGGTGTGTTTCGAGTTCATGGAGAAGCTCGGGCTGGACTACTATTGTTTCCATGACCGGGACGTGGCTCCGGAGGGGGCGAACCTCGAAGAGAGCAACTCCAACCTCGACGCGGTGGTCGACGTGCTCGAATCGGAGCAGAAACGCACCGGCAAGAAGTTGCTGTGGGGCACGGCTTGTCTGTTCTCCCACTTCCGTTACAACCAGGGCGCAGCGACCAGCCCGTTCGCTGACGTGTTCGCCTACGGTGCGGCGCAGGTGAAGAAGGCGCTCGAGGTGACGCACCGTCTGGGTGGTGAGGGTTACACTTTCTGGGGAGGTCGTGAGGGCTACTCGACCTTGCTCAACACCGACATGAAGCGCGAGCTGGACCATTTGGCGGCGCTGTTGCACATGGCTTGTGACTACGCCAAGGAGATCGGTTTCACCGGGCAGTTCTACATCGAGCCGAAGCCGCGCGAACCGTCTACGCACCAGTATGACTCGGACTCGGCGGCGTGCCTGAATTTCCTCCGTGAGCACGATCTGATGGGCAAGCTGAAGCTCAACCTCGAGACCAACCACGCGACACTCGCCGGTCACACGATGGCGCACGAGATGGATGTGGCGATTGCTGCAGATGCGCTCGGTTCGGTCGATGCGAACACCGGTGATGAGTTGATTGGTTGGGACACGGATCAGTTCCCGACGGACATCTACCTGACGACGGAGATGATGCTTCAGATCCTGCGCATGGGTGGATTGACCACTGGTGGATTGAACTTTGACGCCAAGTGCCGCCGTGAGAGCTTCGAGCCGGTTGATCTGTTCCATGCCCATATTGGCGGGATGGATGCGTTTGCGCGTGGATTGAAGACTGCTCATGCGATCCGTGAGGATGGGCGCCTTGAGGAGTTCGTCTCGAAACGCTACAGCAGCTACGATGCTGGAATTGGGGCGAAAATCGAGGGCCGTTCGGTCGGGCTGAAGGAACTCGAGGCTTACACGATTGAAAATGGCGAGCCGCAGCTTGTGAGTGGCCGCCAAGAGTTCTTGGAGAACTTGGTGAATGAGTTCATCTAGGAGCGCGGAGACGCGAATCTCGCGGATCTGACATTATATTTCACTGGTGGTGATCAGGCAAAATATCTTAATTCCATTTGGAATTTGCACCTTTGCTTTGGGCTTTGGTGTGGCTTGGATGCTGAATCCAGCAACACCGGCGGGCGGTTCAGAGTCCGTGGCAGGCGGGTCGAGCAGGCATCATCTCCCCGGCCAGCCGACTGCCGCGCGCTCGGGGCGAAATGGCGGCTACGATGCGATTCTCTCGGACAGGCGGCAGGATCGGGTAAGCTCCGAAGAGCTAGATGGCGTTCTTTACCGGCTGGATCCAGAAGAGATTCCCGATTTGCTTGCCGATACGGCGGAGCATGGCAGCGCAGAACAACACCTCGAAGGACTGTTCCGAGCCCCGATGCGAGGTTCGGGAGGCTGAGATGAGAGAACGCGGACGACGCTGCTTTCCATGATGGCTCCCGAGAGCCGGTATCAGCTGTTGTCTTCAGACGATGGAAGTCTGGTGCGGAGGTCATACATCAGAAAGGCGCTTCGGCCGACGCTAGTGCGACTGGGGCACAGCCCAGAAGAGATCGAGCAGATGCTGCGGGAGCCCGACAAAAAGCGTTAGCCCGAATGGCACTAGTTCAAGGGCACTCGTCGACGCAGTTGATCCCATTTTTCAGTGCCAAGTCAGAGGGCTTGGACGCCAGTATGCGGTCGGGCGTCACTTCGATTTCAAAATTGAAGTCCATTGTGCTCGGGCTTCGCGCTTAGGCACTGCGCTTCGATTTTGAAATCGAAGTTACGCCATCGCCTGCGGCGACTGGATTTCCCCACAGCTCCACAGCTCCACAGCCCCGCAGCTTTGGTGGGCGAACGGCTACTTGCTTTGAAACTTCCGGTCTACTTGTCTGACTGGAGCCGAGAACTGGGCTTGAATTCGTGCCATTCGGGCTAGGATTCCCGCCCTTTAAAAACACCTGTCGGCCAAACTGGTTGGACAAACGTTTGGCTATCCAACGTCGAAGGGGGGCGGATTGCAAATCCGCTCTCCTGACCATGCGGCTGCGCTGCTAGTGTTCGCTATCGTCGTCGGAGTCGTCGGAGTCGTCGGAGTCGTCGGAGTCGTCGGAGTCGGAGTCGGAGTCGGAGTCGGAGTCGGAGTCGGAGTCGGAGTCGGAGTCGGAGTCGGAGTCGGAGTCGGAGTCGGAGTCGTCGGTGGAAGCTTCGGGATCAACCTCCTCCCGCTCTTGCTCTGCCGCCTTCTTTCCTCCGCCTAGTAATTCGCTGACTTCATGTTGCACCATGTCGACTTCGTCGAGCTTCAGCTGTGGATCTTTGACGATGAAGACCTCTCCCGATTTGTGGTGTTCGTAGATGAGGAGACGGCTGGTCGGGGTGTGGTTCACCTCGATCTGGGTCAAATGCTTCTTCCGCTCCAGCATGATCGCTAGGATGAAACGGGTGTTCTCGGTGTGGGATTCGTCTTCCTCGATCAGGCGGCGCAGCAGTGCTTCTGCGCTCTCTTTTTCGACGACTTCTGGTTTCTCATCTTGGACTGGTGCCTCGTAGTGGGTGTGCCACGAGGAAAATGGCGT
>JBLHKE010000173.1:0-11792 GCA_047619485.1 Verrucomicrobiales bacterium
ATGACTTTCGAGGCTTGCGGCAAGATCAATGGCAAAGCCGGCACTTCCTACGGGGTGCTGGAAGCTTGTAGCGATGGTGAGAAGTTCTTGCTGAAAGGCGACTTCACTTCTCGGGGGAATTCACAGGTTCAGATTTCGGTCAGCAAAGAGATCGACAAGGCGTCACCGCTGCTGGCGCAAGCCATCGTGCCCTCTGGTGGAAACTACGCCGAGATCCGCGCCTTCCGTGGTGGCGGCTCGTTCCCGCTAGCTCGCGTCAGCGCCGTGCCCGAACTCTACGAGCCGCCAAACAACGAGGTCGAGTGCTCCTACACGCTCTGCTTCGGCGAAGAGGTCGAAATCAGATTGCCTGGAATGGCACCTGTCATCGGCACCGACATCGAGATCCTATTGGTGAATCCGACGCACGTCTCGGAAGACATCGAGTGCCTGCGCATTGGTGGTAGCAGCATCAAACCATTCGTAATCGACCGCGTCGGCACCGGGCCTTTCTATGGTCAAGGTCTGGTCAACGCAACGCTCGGCGGCGCGGAGATCGAGGAAGCATCACCTGGTGACCGCGGCCCCTTGGTGGTTTCAAATATTGGCTCCAGTGGGGAGGACGGCGTCAGCGTTGATTTTGACGCGGGTGAGGGCGTCTGGCAGGAAATCATGCCACTGAATCTCAGCACTCCAGGGTCTGGTTTTGCGGTGTCGATCGTAGAACCATGCTTCGGCACGCCCGAGGACTGCGAGGAGTTGGCAAAGGTGAGTATACACGGTTCTGATCAGAACGGGGGACGCTTGCACACGAATCCATATTTCGTGTCCAATGAAAACGCCGGAGAGCTTCCCAATACAATCATTGGCACGAACGGGGGAGCTTTTGGTGGCTCGGTAGCGATCAACGGTTCTGGCCAACGAACCCATGTCGGCTCCGTCTCTTCCCAAGGAGGTGGCATCGGGAAAATCATCGGCTACGGCGTCCTCCCGCCGACCCTGATCGAAGGCGCCGGGCTGGTTCCTGCCTGCATCGCGTTTGACTACGACCAGCCGATGGTGTTCACGCCCGAGGGCGGTGGTGCAGTGTTTGTTTTCGACAGGCTGAGAGTTTGCTTCGATGACGGCCAACCATTGGTCGAAGCCGCGCGGAAGATGGAGGTGCGTGTGTCTGGCTTGCCGGTGATGGAGGTGACGGATACCCGTCTACTGCACCTGAACAAAACGCCACACGCCTCGCTCGGCGTCGCGGAGATGATCGCGGTCGACGGTGCCTTGATCGTCGACAATCTCGGCTCGAGCGGCCTCGATGGGGTGCGTGTCTCCGGTAGAAATCCGCAGACTGGTAAGGAGATCCAGATCGCAGCTAAGAACGTGTCCCTCGCCGGATCGCCGCCGCCGGGTGGTTTCCCAAGCTTGCGCTGCAAGGCACAGGGATTCCTCGAGGGCGATCCTGACCGACCGCTGGGCGAATCGTCGATGGCGCTCGGTTCGCAGAGCAACGCAATCCCGATCAGCGCCGATTTCTCTGCGCTCTCGGCACCGACCGTCCGGGTTTGGGTCTGCAACGGCAAAGATGATGATTGCGATGGTCTCGCGATCAGCTCGCCCGGAGTCGTCTGCGAAGCCCATGGCGATCCGACGTCTCCAGCTGCATTGGTCGGCTTTGGTTACATCGGTCCGCGCCAGCTTCCTGGTGGGGAAGTGCGACCGGCAGGTTTCTACTGGGATTTCGACAAAGCGGTGGAGATCACCGGGCTTGGTGGCGGCACCGGGAGTGGCTTGAGCGGCACTCGTGTGCTCGTCGTGCCGCATGGTGGCACCCTGGTCGATACCGAGATGGTCTCGCTCGACTTGCTCTCGACTGGCGTGCCGGAGTTGATCCTCCAACCGGCCAGCCCAGGTGATTCCTTCTTCGACATCTGGATCGAAATCAACTTCACGCCGCAAGAGATCGCCCTTCTCGATGCCGCCAACTACAATCTTGATCTCGACGGCGACGGTTACAGTGAGGCTGCCGAATTCATTCTCGGGCTAAACCCGCGGGTAGCAGACGGACCCGAGCACGGCCCGAGCGTGGAGTCAGCGACTGTCAGCGAGCCGACCGGTGACGAGAACTACATCCGCCTGAGTTACGAGTTCGACCCGGGCAAGCGCGGCGTCGAGCACCACTTGGGTATCTCTAACAACCTCGCCGATTGGACCGAAAATATCGTCGCCCCCGACATGATCGTCGCGCCCGACATGTGGCGCCTGGTCGAGAGCATTCCGCAAGCCGGTGGCAACGTCCGCGAAGTTTGGGAACGCACGGAACCAGTCAGTGATTACCAACGCCAGATGTACCGCCACCGGGGCCACGTGACCGTTTTGAAATAGCGAGCCACGCAGCGCCGCAGCCTGGCGCGCTCTCCTCTAGTCGTCTTCTACTTTGTAGAAATGATCTAGTTGGTGATGCGCTTGGTAGCGGCGGTTCGGTTCGGCTGGTCGGCGATCGAAATCCAAGATTGGAGATCGATCACTCAAACAAACCGCGACCAACTACAGCGATCGCACGCGTAGAAAGCGCCGGTTCCTGGCCACATGCGGGATCGAGGCGCTGGAACCGACGATATTTTCAAAGCCGGGAACGACCTGCCACCTGAGCCCGTCGTTCGAATCCTCCACACGATAGCCGTGACCGGTTTGAAACAGGCTCCATTCTAGTTCCAGACTAGTCGGGGTTCGCTCAAAGCGGATGATTTTAGCTAGTGCCCACAGATTGGTTCGGAGCGCACCGAACGTTTGCCCCCAGCCGACTGAATTTGGAAGGTGGTAGGCGATGGCCCCTTGGACACCCTCGAAGACATCAGATCCCAGTGTCGGTGGTGCCCCGGCAAAATAGATCCCCCTCAGGCTGGTGCAGCCCAAGAATGTCCAAGAGTTGATCCTAGTAACACTCGCGGGGATCGTAAAGCGGGTGAGTGAGGCGCACTGGTAAAATGTTGAACGTTGGATCTCGGAAATTGAACCGAGTATTTCTGCATTTGCCAGCTGAGCGCAATCGGCAAACGCTGCGACACCGAGGCTCGTGACGTTTTCCGAGACGACAATGCCCGTTAGACCAGACCTCGCGAACGCGTGGTCTCCGATACTCGTGACGTTATCCGGGATCGTAAGACTGCTCAGACTAACGCAGAGGTCGAACGTCCATCCGCCGATCGTCGTTATCCCCGATGGCAGGATTAGTTCTTGTAGGGACCTGCAGTTTTGGAACGCCCGCTCACCGATGCTCGTAACACCCGGAGGTATATCGAGTGCGGTCATTGAACAGTTGGAGAACGCACTCACACCGAGGCTGGTGATCCCTTGGTGCAGCGTGACGCTGACGAGCGAGGAACAACTACTGAAAGTATTGTCCCCAATTGCCGTGACCCCATCCGGGATCTTGATGCTGCTGAGAGTCAGGCAGCGGGAGAAGGCGCCACCCCCGATCGCGGTGACCGTGGCCGGGATCTCGAATTCACCTACCCTAGTGCAACCAGCGAAGGCCTCAGCGCCAATTGTTGTGAGATCCGCAGGTAGGTCTACAGCCGTCAGAGCAGAACATCCCTTGAACGCTCGATTCCCGATGGTGGAGACACTGTCCGGAATCGAAACACTGCTCATTCCCGGACAGCTCGAGAACGTTGATTCCGCGATGCTGGAGATACCCGCTGGGATGTCGAAGCTAAGGAGCGACTCGCAATCGGCGAAGGCTCCAGTGCCGATCGATGTTAGGCTGGATGGAACCACAAATGTTCTGAGAGATCTACAGCTGAGGAAAGCGTTCGTTCCGATGCTGGTGGTGCCGTCTGAGATCGTCGCCGTCGCCAAGGCTCTGCAATTGGCGAACAGACGGTCGGGGAGAGAGGTGACGGCAGGTGGAATCACGATCCGGGCGAGCTTGGAGCACCCCTGGAAAGCTCCCTCTCCGATTGCGGAGACGCTATCAGGAATCGCAAGGGTCACTATCCGAGTACGGTTCAAGAAGGCGTTCGAGGCGATGCTCGTCACCGGGAGGCCATTGATCGTTTCTGGAATGTCTACCGTTCTACTGTCGGCGAAGTAGCCGGTGATCGCTATCTCGCCGTTCTCACTGGTGTAGCGGAAGTCCTGTGCGAGTAACGCTCCTGAAACGAGGCTGGAACCGGCAAGTAGACTGAACCAAACCAAGAGCTTCTTCAGCCATCTGAGACCGCCGTATCCTCCCAACGCCGATGAAAGTTCAAAGCAAGCTACCATTGATCTCACCTTACTAATATGTGAAATGATCGTCAACCCCTGTCAAACAGCCACCAAAATATTGAACCTGGATTCCGTTTTTGAAACGAGCCGAGCTTCTCGGTGTCGCCGTGGGGTTCTGTAGATTGACCAGAACTGGAGGAGCTGTCGGAAAATAATCCGCGATGTCGCCGATGGTAGGAATAGCATCAACTAGATCGTCGGATTCGAAACGGCTGTAGGACGGATCGCGCGTTCCAACCTATACCTAGTACTCCATCCCACTGAGCGGAGCTGGAACTCTTCGCTACTTCCAGAGGGCGCGAACACCACCCTCCGCGGCCTTCGCTTTCTCCAAGGTCGCCCGTAGCTCTTCAACGAGCGCAGGCTTCTCTTTCGCGAGGTTCTTCTGTTCGCCGAGGTCGCTGCTGAGATCGTAGAGTTCGTCTGCGGCCGCCTTCTTCTGTTTTTTCCATTTTGCGCCCTTGATGAACTTCCAGTCGCCTTTGCGGATAGCCAGCGTCCGCGCCTCCTCGAGCATCACAGATAGACCCTTTTCGCTCTTGCCTAGAAAAGCATCGAGCGTGTCCCGGCTGTCGATCGACTGATCGGCAGCTAGTTTGATCCCGAACATCTCGGCGAAGGAAGCCGTGAAGTCGATCTGGTTGACCAGCGCCGGCGACACTTTTCCGGCCTCAATCTTACCCGGCCAGCGGATGATGAGTGGGACGCGCGTACCTCCTTCATAGATCTGATACTTGCCACCGCGATAAGGGCCGGAACCATCATGCCCGCGGTCCGATTCTTCGGTGGAAGTGTGCACCTTTGTGCCGTCGTCGTAGCCGTCATCGTAGACCGGGCCGTTGTCGGACGAGAAGATAACGATGGTGTTATCGGCGAGGCCATTCTCTTCAAGCGAATTCATGATCTCACCAGCGACCCAGTCGAGTGCGACCATCGCATCGCCACGAAAACCGAGCTGCGACTTGCCGTGGAATCGTTTGTGCGGTGCACGTGGGACGTGGATGTCTTGCGACGAGAAATACAAAAAGAACGGCTCGCCTTTCTTGTCCTTGCGACCGCCGAGGTATTTCTTCGTCTGCGTGACGAACTCGTCGGCCATCGTCTCGTCATCCCACAGCGCCGACTTGCCACCCCACATCTTGCCGATGCGGCCGATGCCGTTGATGACCGACTGGTTGTGGCCGTGGGTGCTGCGGTAGTAGGTCATCGCCGACGGATCCTCGCGACCGTCCGGATAGACGGTCGACTTGGCACCTTCTGGCAGTTTGCCGACGTAGAGAGGATCCTCCGGGTCGAGGTTGACGACCCGGTAATCTTCGAGGTAGACACACGGAACACGATCATTGGTCGACGGCAGTAGGAACGAGTAATCAAAGCCCACTTCGAGCGGTCCGGGTTTGACGTCGCCATTCCAATCGACCGGAGTCCCCTTCTCGCCGATGCCGAGGTGCCACTTGCCGACCACAGCCGTCGCGTAGCCGGCTTTCTTGAAGAGCTTCGGCAGGGTGAACATTTCAGGCTTGATGGTCATCGGCGCGTTCGGTGCCAGGATCCTGACATTGTGCCGAAAACCATGGATGCCGGTGAGCATCGAAAAACGCGAGGGTGTGCAAGTAGCGGCAGAACAATGGCCGTCGGTGAAGCGGATCCCGGCGGCGGCGAGTTTGTCGAGATTCGGCGTCGGGATCATCTTCGCGCCATAGCAACCGAGGTCGCCGTAGCCGACGTCGTCGCCGTAGATAATGACGACGTTGGGTTTTTCAACCGCTCCGAGGGGGCTGAGGAAAGCGAATGCGAGAACAGTGAGGACGAGTTGGAAGCGATTCATCATTGCCTCTAGCCTGCCGCCTATCGAACACACGTTCAACCGGGAATCAGGCGCGGTTCCAGATACAATACTTTTTCGAGGACGCGTAAGATTCGCCCCGGGCTACGGTATCCACCGCATGGAAATCCTGATTCTCCTGCTGCTAGCGACTGCCGCGACAACCGCACCACGTCCGGCGGCGGGGTTTACTACGAGGACAGCAGACTCTTCCTTACCCGATCGGCCGTCATCGGCAATGTTGTCAACGCCACCAACCAGATCGAGTTCAGTGCCGACGGCAACAACACCAAAAGAGTGCGTTTCTCCACCTCAAATGTTAGCGATAATCGCTATTTCATGCGCATCGATTTGATTGGCCTGGGAGAGTAAATTTGAGTCGCACCCCTCCCCCACCCTGCTAGAGTTTGCGCATGAGAAAAATCATTTCCATGCTCGCAGGTGCCCTAGCACTCCTCGGTAACAACGCAGCCCAAGCAGATGAGGATCGCTTGATACTCGTCGGTGCCTCCTACGGTAAAAACGTCGTCGCGATTTGTGATTCGGAGGGCAAAGTCCTGTGGAAACACGACACCGCCGGACCAGAACAAGGCCACACTGGCCACCACGATGTCCACCTACTGCCGAACGGCAACATCCTCTTCCACGACACCTGGACGAAGACGCAGGAGATCACTTTGGACAAGAAGGTCGTGTGGGAATACGAATCAGCCAAGGCCAACGGCAACGAGGGTAAGCGAGTCGACGTGCACGCCTTCAAGCGCTTCGCAGATGGCAGCACGATGATCGCGGAGAGCGGTGTCGGGCGCTTCCTCCACGTCGACAAGGACGGCAAGAAGATCAAAGAGGTAGCGATGGGCGAAGGCGGCCGCAAGAGCACGCGCCTAGTGCGAATGTTAGACAACGGACATTACCTGTCCTGCGCCGAGAACCCGGGCGTCGTCACCGAGTATGACAAAGACGGTAAGGTAGTCTGGGAATACGCGACTAACACCCGCGTCTACGGCGCCATTCGCCTGAAGAACGGCAACACCCTCATCGCCACCGGCAGTGGCAACAGTGTCATCGAGGTCTCGCCAGAAAAAGAAGTCGTCTGGGACATCACCAAGAAAGTCCCAGATACCGAGATCGACCTCGGCTGGACTACCTGCCTGCAGGAGATGCCCAACGGCAACCTGATCATCGGCAACTGCCACGCCGGCGACAAGAACCCGCAGGTCTTCGAGATCACCAAAGACAAGAAAGTCGTCTGGGAATTCGACGAGTGGGAACTGGTCGGCAATGGCCTTGCCTGCTGGCAGGTCCTCGACGCAGAACAGTCGAAGATGGTAAGGAAGAAGCTAGCGCAGTAAGACTGGGCACCGGGTGTTTGGCCATTCCGGGAGCGAGGCTCCCTCACTACCGGATTATCTGAATGGCGCTTAAGTGCTTCAGCAGTTGGTTGTGGTGACCAATTCGAAGAGGGCGATAAGTATGCAGTAAGATTTTGCAGCAGCCACGGAGTGCAACTCCGCTCTACTTTCTGCGCGCTTCGCGCGTAGCACGGAGTTGCACTCCGTGGGTGGCAGCGAAGCCTCTAATGACCCTCTCGTTTCCTCGAGGCATCACTTAAACGAACGCCATCTCAGCTTGTCGCCGGACATCAGACAGCCCGGCAAGCCCTAAGCGGGCGTCATCTTCGTCTTCCCCTGCGTTTCAATATTGCCCACTTCCTCTGGTTGACTCGCCTCCACTTTTTGCAGTCATCGCAGGCACAATCGTATTCTCAGTTCACGCACCTCTCTCCCCAGCGCCTCAACTTCTAGCCGCTTGCCAAGATTGGCACCAGCGTCGATTGGTCAAAATGCCTAGCAAATCCGACAGAGACCCGAAGCAGATCGAGCGCGAACAAGCCTGGATCGGGGATGCGGTGCTCGGTCTGTTCGCACGTCGCTGGATCCTCGAGCGCGAGGGAAAAATGGATGCCGAAATGTTCGCGCGGATGAGCTCGAACCATTTCTTGAGCGCGCTCGGTGCCCCCACGGCAGTCGAGGCAAAAATCGGACGCCGCTATAATGCCGAGGGGATCGAGGCTGCCTTCGGGCTGATCGAGGCCGAACTCATCCCGCTCTTCCTGCAGCAGGAGAAGAAGCGGATCCGGCATGCGGGCGGGCGCAAGTAACGGTAGCGATTCGAAGCTGGAGGGGCTGGCGACGGCTAGGGCAGAGGATCCGACGGTAGCTGAATTCGCCTGAGTTCGGCTACCACCACCTGCATCCAACTCGTTTTTCCCGACAGACTATGGAGCTTCGCACACCGAGAACTAGTCGATCACCGAATCGTGATACAGCGCTGGCTCGGCGTCACTCATCACCGCCTCGCCAGATTTGGTGATTCGCTCCTCAGCTTTTTCGACGTCACCGGAAATCGCGATGTGAAATAGGGCGTCGCCCTCGTCGACCGTCGCCTGGTTGGTACGACCGATGACGATGCCCTCCTCACGGGGGAACACGGTAACTTCGTTCGGACCGAGAGGATCGCCGACCACCCCAAGCTTGCTATTGGCACTCACCGCCTTGCCGAGTGGCGTCATCGCACGGAAGATCCCACCGACCGGAGCACGCACCCAGAAGCTCCGCGTAGAGAATGACGTCCGCGGCGGCTTCGAGACACGCTTCATGGAGGGGATCATCTCGAGGTGTCGCATAACGTGGAACACGCCGTTGAGCCCATAGCGCACACTCGGCGCATCGAGCCGCATCGACTCGCCCGCTTCGTAGACCATCACCCGCACGTTCATGTCGTTGCATACAGCACGCAGCGACCCCTCCGGCGGCGCGTTGGCACCGAGGACGACGGGGGCGCCGAAAGCACCCGCGAGTTCCCGGTTTCCGTCGATGTGCATCTGCATGCGCACCTGTGGCAGGTTCGTGCGGTTGCTCGCACCGGTGTGCAGATCGATCCCGTAGTCGCACTTCGAGACGATCTCTGAGGTGAATAATTTCGCGATGCGCGAACCGAACGATCCGTCGTCAGAACCGGGGAACAGCCGGTTCAGGTCGCGGCGGTCAGGCAGGTAGCGACTGCGCGCGACGAAGGCGGGCACGTTGACGATCGGGGTGACGATCAGGTCGCCCTTGAGCTTCTTCAGCTGGCGCGATTTGAGCAGCCGCCGGCAGATCTCCACGCCGTTAATCTCATCGCCGTGGACGCCAGCCGACACGAACAGGCACGGTCCAGGCTCGCGCCCCCGGAAGACGTGCACCTCGAAATCGATGACCTTGTGCAAGATGTCGCGTCCGCAGTCGAGTCGCACCACCCCGCGGCTACCAGGCGCAAACGAGAGCCCACCGATCTCTAGTAAGTCGTCCATAGATCTAGCCCTTCCCGCGAGTGCGGTTGCTCGCCTTCTCCGAGGTCACTTTCTTCGCGATGAACTCGATGATCATCCCAGCGACATCTTTGCCAGTCGCAGTCTCAATCCCCTCCAGCCCAGGAGAAGAGTTTACCTCCATGATCACCGGTCCGTGGTTCGAGCGAAGCAGATCGACCCCCGCAACATTCAGGCCCATGATCTTCGCCGCGCGCACGGCAGTCGAGCGCTCCTCCGGGGTGATTTTGACGATATTGGCGCTGCCACCGCGGTGCAGATTAGAGCGGAACTCGCCCTCTTTGCCCTGGCGCTTCATCGCTGCAACCACTTTATCCCCCACGACCAGACAGCGGATATCAGAACCACCAGCCTCCTTGATAAACTCCTGCACGAGGATGTTGGCATTGAGTCCACGGAATGCCTCAATGACCGATTCGGCAGCCGAGCTCGTCTCGGCCAACACGACGCCGACACCCTGGGTTCCCTCGAGCAGTTTCACGACGAGTGGCGCGCCGTTGACCATTTTGATGACGTGCTTGGTCGCGTCTGTCGAGTGCGCGAACCCAGTCAGCGGCAGGCCGATCCCCTTGCGCGAGAGCAGTTGCAGGCTACGCAATTTGTCGCGCGAGCGCGAGATCGCCACCGACTCGTTGACCGCGTAGACACCCATCATTTCGAACTGTCGCAAAACCGCCGTGCCATAAAAAGTGATCGATGCTCCGATGCGTGGGATCACCGCATCCACCCCCTCAATTTTCTCGCCCTTGAGATACACCGTCGGACTGTGAGTCGCAATGTTCATGTAGCATTTGAGGGGATCCGCGATCAGCACCTCGTGCCCCGCAAGCTCCGCAGCCTCTTTCAGCCGCCGCGTCGAATAGAGCTTGGGTCCACGGGATAGAATGGCAATTTTCATAGGCGTGAACGTTGGAGGCTCTTATAGTACTTCGCAAGCTTCTTGCCTGTGAGAAACGAAGTATGCGGCTCGACTAGGCAGCGCCCCCGCAAGGCCTCGCGCCCGAGCAACATGCGGAACTTCATCTGGTCACGGCTGGTCAGGCTGACCTCGATCTCCCAAGACACCCTACCGACCGCGACGGTGGTGACGATGAAGAAGCGTTCCTCGAGATGCCCGGTCGAACTCTTCACCTGCCGGTGCTCCGAGGCGGGTGCTTGGCAATCGACCACGAACTCCGGGTGGCGCAGATCCGGGCGCAGGGAAAATTTAACCCACTCGTGACCGTCCTCGCCCTCGAACGGCTCGATGTCGCGCGCGTGCAGGGATGAGGTGCGTGCGCCGGTGTCGATCTTCGCCTTGATCGCGGGGATCCCGACGTCCGGCAACGACAGCCACTCGCGCCAGCCGACCACGAGGCGATCGACCCCGACCTTCGCATCGCTGGAGCGCAGGACGGCGTCCGGCATTTCTGTAGTCGGGAGGGATTTGGCGGTAAAGATTCGCTCGGGAGGTTTCACGCGCAGATTCTCAACGCTGGTACACTAATTCACAATGAGAATTTGTGACCTGGACGTAGGAAGCTGAGCGGAGTCTCGCGTTGGAGATTGAGAAGGCATTGGGAGGCAGGGTTGCTACCCACAGAGTGCTACGAGCGGAGCTCGGCAAACGTAGCACGGATTTGCACTCCGTTGCTCGCTGCTCAAACCCACCATCCTCTACCTTCCAAAGGACAGCCTGCCACCCTACCGCTGGCACTTCTCGCAGTAGAAAGTCGAACGCTGCCCCTGGACGATGCGCTTCACCTTGCCCCCACAGCCCCGACACTCTTCGCCCTCACGTCCGTAGACGTGCAGGCTCTGTTTGAAGTATCCGGGTTGGCCGTCCTCATTCAAAAAGTCTCGCAGCGTCGTGCCGCCGGATTCGATCGCCGCGCCGAGTACCGATCTGATGGCATCGACGAGTTTCGCGAGCTTCGCTCTGGAAACCTTTCCTGCCTCGCGGGTCGGGTTGATACGCGCGAGGTAGAGCGCCTCGCAGGCGTAGATGTTACCGACGCCGACGACGATTTTCGAGTTCATGATGAGCTGCTTGATCGCGACCTTGCGCCCCTTGGCAGCATCGACCAGATACCCAGCTGAGAACTCGTCCTCGAGCGGTTCCGGCCCGAGCTCTTTTAGCAATGCATGGGATTCCGGATCGCCTTTTTGAAATAGGACACAGCCAAATCGACGCGGGTCGTGGTAGCGTAACTCTTTGCCGGAACTCAGCCGCAGCGCGAGGTGATCGTGCTTTTTCCACTCGACCTCCGGATCGAGGACTCGCAGCCCACCAGACATCCCGAGGTGCAGGATGATGGTGCCACCACCGACTTCGAAGAGCAGGTACTTCCCGCGGCGTCGGGCAGCTAGAAACTC
>JBLHKE010000174.1:0-11792 GCA_047619485.1 Verrucomicrobiales bacterium
CGAGGCACTCGGCTCGAGTAAACTCCTCCTCCTTCGAAAGGATGCGCGGTTCCTCTTCCTCTCCAGGAAACTCTGGCGTCACCTTCGGGAACGAGAACTCACGCCGCACGACGAGTTCTTCCCGGTCGCCGACAATCGGCTGGTGGCTCACCGTCCGAGCTTGCAGCATGCGCGTGTGATCAATGTCCACCACGGCTGTCACAATCTCGACGTCCTCGAACCCGAGGCGTTTGCCGGTCGCGAGGCGTTTGCCCCCGCTAGCGATGATCGCCCCGCCGTCAAAAATGACCCGACCCGACTCGTTGCCGATGAGATTGGTGTAGAGATACGTCACGCCGAACGCCCGCGACCCCTCAAGTACGAAACGCTCGCGGATCCGCTGCTTGCCGAAAGCGAAGTGGCTGGCGCTGGGCGAGAGGATTAAGTCCACCCCTCGCCGCGAGAGATCCGATCCCGGCCGCGTCGCCACCCAGGCGTCCTCGCAGATCTCGAAGCCGATTCGCACCCCATCGAACTCGAAGATCAAGTCACCGAATGGCACGCTGATATTGCCGACCTCGATCTCGTCCGCGACATCATTCGGCCACGGCTTGAACCAGCGTGGTTCGTAGTGCAATCCGTCACCGGCGAGGTATTGCTTGGCCGCGAACCCGATCAGCTCACCATTGGCCATCACGGCGGCGCAGTCGTAGATTTTGTTCCTGTGCCAGACCGGAACGCCGACGGCTACAATCATTCCCTCAGTCTCCGGCAAGAGGTTTTGCAGTTCCTCTAGTGCCCGCACCCCGACCCCGGGCGAAAGGAAAGCATCCTCGCAGCCATAGCCGCTGATAGCCAGCTCTGGCAGGCAGAGGATCGAGGCGCCAGCATCCCGCGCCTGCGAGATGGCTGCTACCAAATGAAGGCGATTTCCCTCCCAGTCGAGTGGGGTCTGGTTCACCATGCCTGAGGCAACACGCACAAGTTTCATCGTCGCAAAACTCCGCCAGACCGCAAGCACAAGCAACCAAAAGGCACAAGCAAAAGTAGAACAACGGCTTGCATATTTCCAGAAATAATGTATATATAGTGAATGCCTTGCCGTCGATTTATTTTACCTGCTGTCCGATCTTCTTCGTTCTACCACTGCCTTAGCCGTGTCGTGGATCGGCGTTTTGTCTTTGAGGCTCACGAGCGGGATATTTTTCGCAAGATCATGCGTCAGGTGGAGGAGTTCTCTGGGGTGCGTGTGTTGACCTGGACGATCCTTTCAAATCACTTCCACCTCCTGCTCGAAGTCCCACCGCGGCCAGCGGAGGAGCCTGATGATGCTGAAATCCTCGAGCGCTGTCGGACTATCTATTCTGCTGACGCGATGATCGCGCTGGAGTGGGAGTTCGGGGAGGCGCAGCGGGTTGGCGGCACCGAACACCAGCGGCTGCGGGCGCGATTCTTGAAACGGATGTTCGACCTGAGTGAGTTCATGAAGACTCTGAAGCAGAAGTTCACCAATTGGTTCAACCGGCATCATGAGCGCGTCGGTGTCCTCTGGGAGGCGCGCTTCAAAAGCGTGATTGTTGAGGGGCATTGGAACTCCCTGTTGAAAGTCGCTGCCTACATCGATCTGAACTCGGTCAGGGCTGGCATGGTCGACGACCCGAAGGATTACCGCTGGTGTGGGTATGGCGAAGCTGTGGCGGGCGACCGTGCCGCGCGACGTGGGATCTCGGCGGCGTTGGTCGATTTGAAGCCGGACGCGCACTGGGGCGATGTCGGACCACGCTACCGGAAGATCTTGTTTGGGATCGGGGAGGAGCATTCAGCGCGCGCGGGGCTGTCTCGGGAGGCGGTGGCCAGTGTCTGGGCGGCGGGCGGCAAGTTGTCGTTGGCGCAGTTGCTGCGCTGTCGGGTTCGTTATTTTTGCGATGGCTTGGCGGTTGGGCGTGAGTCTTTTCTCGAGTCGGTATTTGCGGTGATGAGAGAGGCGTTTACGGAGCATCGTCGCAGCGGAGCGCGCAAGATGACCGGTGGCGACTGGGACGGGCTAAAGGCGGTGCGTGCGCTGCGGGTCAAACCCGTCGACCCGGGTGAGTCGTGAGGTGTCGTTCAGCTTAGGGCTAGCAGACGATGTCGGCTCCCTCCCGGCTGGCCGCTTGTAGCAGGGAGTTTGCGAGCGCATTCTCTGGTCGGCTAAGCTGCGGGTCTGATTCTAAGAGTGCGTCTGCCAACTCGCGGGCGCGTTTTACCAGATCTGTTTGCGTGATCAGATCCCCGAGCCGCAGGCCTGCAAGGCCGCTCTGTGCGGTGCCTAGGAGTTCGCCTGGTCCGCGCAATTCGAGGTCGGCCTCAGCGATCTTGAAGCCATCGGTCGTCTGTTCCAACACAGCGAGCTTCTCGGATCCGCTGTTTTTTTTAGTGTCGCACATGAGGATGCAGTAGCTCTTGTGTTTGCCTCGTCCAATGCGTCCGCGCAGTTGGTGCAACTGCGCCAAGCCGAAGCGCTCGGCGTTGTAGATGAGCATGATATTGGCGTTCGGGACATCGACGCCGACCTCGATCACGGTGGTCGCGACCAATGCCTTCGTTGTGCAGTTGCGGAAATCGGCCATGATGTTGTCCTTTTCCTCGGGGCTGACCTTGCCGTGCAGGAGATCGCAGGGGAATGGGTCGAGCCGCTTCGCCCACTCTTCGAACTCGGCGGTGGCTGCCTTGGCGCTCAACTTTTCTGACTCGTCGATCAGTGGGTAGACGATGTAGGCCTGCCTCCCCTCGGTGAGTTGTTCTTTGACGAACTTCGCCGCTTTGGGAGTCGTCTTCAAATCCCGCACCGCGGTGATGATCTTGCCACGTCCGGCAGGCAGCTCGTCTAGGATGGAGACATCGAGATCGCCGTATACGGTCATCGTTAGGGTACGCGGGATTGGGGTCGCCGTCATCACCAGCACGTCAGGGGTCGTGCCGCGGGCGATTAGCTTCGCACGCTGGGCGACCCCGAACTTGTGCTGCTCGTCGACGACGACCAGGCCGAGGTCGTCGAAGATTTCGTCGCCAAAAAGCAAAGCGTGGGTGCCGATGAAAACTTGCGGCGCCCCCTCGCTGAACAGGGGCATGGCATCCTCCTTACGCGCCGAGGTACGCAAGCTGATCCGGACACTGAGTGGTTCTAGCCACTTCTTAAACGTCAGGTAGTGCTGCTCTGCGAGGATCTGCGTGGGTGCCATCAGCGCTGCCTGGCAACCCGATTCGATCGCCAGTAGGATCGCGCCGATCGCTACGAAGGTCTTGCCGGCACCGACGTCGCCCTGCAGCAGCCGGTTCATCGGGCGTTCCAGTTTGAGATCTGCGCGAACCTCGCGGATCGATCGCTTTTGAGCTTCTGTTAGTGAAAACGGCAAGCTGTCGGCGAACTGCTTCAGCAGCTTTCCTGGACCACAGTGGCGCGCGCCCGGCAGCGATTCCTGGAACTTTCGCCGTTTGGCAACATTGAGCTGCAGTGCGAAAAACTCTTCGAAGGCGAGGTAGCGACGCGCATCGTCCAACTTCGGGTAGTCGCTGGCGAAATGGATCTCGCGCAGGGCGCGGGCGCGGCTCCATTTGGGAAATCCAGCAGCGACATTGTCGAAATACTCTTCGACCGAGTCATCATCTAGCTCCTCGAGGCAGCGGTAGATCAACGTGCGTAGCGGTCGCTGGCCGATGCCTTCGCGCAGTCCGTAGACCGGTGTGATCCGCCCGAGGTGGATCGACGTCTCCTCGGAATCTGGGTCGATGACCTCGAAGTCCGGGTGATCGATTACGAGCCGTTGGCCACTCTGCTTGATCTTGCCGTAGGCCACCAGCTGCTGACCGGTCGCGATGATCTTTGCGACGTAAGGCATGTTGAACCAGCGGCACACGATCGGGTTGCTGAGCAGGCCTCCACCAGCCTGTTCGATGGTGCATTCGAAGAAGCGTTTTCGTCCGGCGAATCGTAGTTTGGCATCGGTCACTTCACCGTGGAGGCACAGAGCCGTCTCGGTCGGCCCGTTGGGGAAGCTGTCGAACTCACGGCGGTCTTCGTAGCGACGCGGGTAGTGGTGGAGGAGATCGGCCACCGTCGTGTAGTCCATCTTCTCCAGCGAAGTGAGCGTCCGCGATTTGATGAAATCGAGTTCGGTGACTGGAGTGGATGGGGTGATCGCGGGCACGGTTTAACTGGAGCTTCCTAAGCTCGAATGACTCTGATGGCGCGTAGATTTTTCAAATCCAAACCGTTACCTACCGACGATGCTGGCGTGCTCGAACATCGCTGCCTGCTCCCGGAGGTGGCGCTTCTTCTCGGTGCCGTCGCTCATCAGAACGGCGCGCTTCAGCTGTGGGTAACGATCGAGGTTGGGGGTGATCGATTGCAGGCTCTCCAAGTCTGCAATGATCGCGTCGGGGCGCAGGGCGGCGATCGCCCGATCGATCAGCTGATCGCGCAATGCGACGCTCGGGTGGGCAATATTGAGGGCTGGCTCGCTGCCGAGGTACGGGTGTAGGTGAGGCGGCACCACCAAGAGGCGTTCGCCATCGCGAGTCCGCTCGAGGGCGGCGGAGAGCAACTCGGCCTGAGCGGATTCTGACAAGATGATGATGCTAACCTGCGACATTGGTCAGGACGCTCGCGGCGATCGATGCGCCATTCTGCGGAAGTAGAGATTGAGATTTTTCGGACATCCTTGCCCGGGATTTAGGATCTTTCATAAACGAGATTGCCTCTCCGAGTGAAGCGTCGTCGAATGCTGAGACGATTCTGGCGGCGCCTTGCTCGGCGAGCCCCCGTGCGCGGGCAAACTGATCATCCAGCGGGCGCTCGAGCGGGACGAGAATGGTCGGCACGCCGAAGTGGACGAGCTCGTTGGTCGAATTGTATCCCGCTGCAGAAATGACGAAGTCGAAACGCTGCCACAGGTCGGCGAGCGGGCTCTGCTCGAAATAGGTAACGTTCTCGCTGTCCGGTTGGGTGATTCTTTCGCGCAGCAGCGGGGGGATGCTGATCGCAAAGTGGAGGTTCGGGTGGTCGGCAGCGCAGCGTTCGACCCACCTGATCAGTTTGGCGAAATCTTTGTCTCCACCGCCACCGAATGCGACGCCGACGAGTTTTTGTTCGGGTTTGAGAATGATCGGCAATTTCGCGGCAGGTGGATCTTCCTTCGAGCGTAGCAGGATCGGACCGGTGAACGTCACCTTGGCGGGATCGATGCCTGCTGGGATTGGTGTTTCACCTTGCCGATGTGGAATCAGGATGTGGGTGTAGCGATTGATTGCGGCGGCGATTTCGGGGGCTAGTGGCTTGCGCTGTTCGCGGAGGATGAAGACGCTGCGGCGTGCGCAGGTCGCCAGTTGGGCGAGTTCGCCACGGCTACCGGTCGGCAGGGTGTCGACGACGAAGACGTGCGGGTCGTAGGCGTTGATCGTGGCGCTGACGATTCCGTGGAGCAGCCTCGAGTAGGTCTTATCTTTCAGCGCTAGCGTCTTCTCGGCGAGGTGATGGTCGGAGGGGAACTGGATGTAGGGCAGCGATTCCATTTCGAGCAGATCGGTCGCTGGCGAGGAGGTCAGGAACAGGTGATCGTGCTCGTCGATCCCAAGTGCTCGTGCGATGGCGATCGTCCGCGCGAGGTGCCCGAGGCCGATGCCGTTGATCGCGTAGTGACAGAAGCGCATTGTCTACTGCGTCCGACCCTCGAGTTGGCGGATCCCAGCAGCGACGGTCGTGGTGGCGAGGGGCTCCGGCAACTGTGGGGTGAACGGGGAAATGGAGGTGGAAGATCGGAGCATACTTGCAGCCCATCGTAGGAGCAGGATAGTTTTTCCGCAAACCTTGAAGTTGTGCTAGACTCCTCTGTGGATCGAACCAAACACATTGTCCTCTATGATAGCGACTGTCCGCTCTGTACCTTCCAGATGCGGTTGGTGACGTGGCTCGATTGGCTGGACAAGGTGCGCCTGCTGCCGATCAGCGATCCCGAGGCATCGGACATCGCCCCGGAATTAACACGCGAGCAACTGCGTGAGGCGATTCACTGCGTCACGCCCGATGATCAAGTCTACCGCGGGGCGCGCTGTTTCCGCTTCTTGGGTTTCCGACTTCCGGCGCTGGTGCCGCTGGCGTTGTTCCTGTGGATCCCCGGAGTGATCTGGGTGGCGGAAAAAGTCTACATGTGGGTGAGCCGTAACCGCCACCTACTGAGTAAAATTTTTGGATGTAAAGGAGCTTGTGCGATCCTGCCGGAACGCAAACGTGATGTCGATGAGGGTGAGCAGCAGGGGTAGCGATCGATAGGAATGGAGTCGGGTTTGTACTGCAATCCGCAGCTCGCCGCTTCGCTGTATTTCTGCCGGCATCAGGCTGGGCATGGAGAGCCCTTGGTAAGTAACAAGTCTACGATGGCACCGTGTAATTAGTCCTTGTTGAAAAACCCGCCGATTGCGTCCTTGGCGGCGTCGAGTGGGTTGCTTCCATCCTTGCCGTCACCGTTGACGAAGTTCTCCAACTGGTCGGCGATCGGGCCGGGGAGTTTGTCTTTGAGGAAGTCGAGCACGGCGACGACGGAGCCCTGGGCTTGCTCTTCTGAGATGCCAACTTTGGCGACGATTTGATCGATGATTTCTTTCATGGCTAGCGACGAATTTCTGTGTGGTTCATGGGGGGAGCCTCCGATGTCGACGCCTGCTTGCAACCGTGTGGGCGTTGGAACCTAAGGGGTCACGGCCGGAGCCGCCAGCTGATCCTCTTTGAGCAGGAGCACGAAGATGAGCTGGCCGTCGCGCCACTTGGGGCCACCGATGATGAGCGGGCTGCCTTTCTTCAAGGTGGTGTCGGTTTTGACCAGCACTTTTGTGCGCCGCCAGAGCTGCACGTGGAGGTTCATCCCGCCATCCGCTGCCGGACCTTTGGAATCGATGTTGAGGAACAGCTCTTTGGAAGGGACTAGCCAATTGGTGTATTCGCTGAAGACCTTCTGGGTGTGTTGGCCGATCACCTCAAAGCTCTTGTAGGCTTCGAAGCCTTTGATTTTGCCGAGCCGTTTCTCGAGATCGGGTAGCTCCTTGGTAGCCGCTTGCGCCTTGCCGTCCGCCTTTGCATAGACGACGGCACCCCAGACGATCGCGTCGACGGCGGCGTTTTTCGGGATGTTGGGCTTGGCGTTGGGATCCTTTGCCTCGCGCTCGCTTTTGTCGGCGGCGGTTTCTTTAGGCTCGGGCTTCGGAGCTGCTGCGTCCTTTTCCTGAGCACAGGCGACGCAGTTCGACAGCATGAGCACGGCTAGGAGTTGGGAGAATGTCTGTCGCAAGCGCATAGGTCGAGTGATCTACTGGAAGGCGCGGACGATTGGGACGCTGTCGGCGCCCTGGATGACGACGAAGGCGAGTTGGCTATCCTCGTTGTAGAGTTCGCCTGGTGCACCGGGTGCAGTGCTGACGATGTTCTGTCCGTTCAAATCGGTGCTGTCAGGGAGCACGGCCAGACCCTCCAGCATGATGACCGTGGCGTCGGCCTCATCGGAGTAGAAGTGGCTCGCGTCGATGGTCTGGTCCGGCGTGTAGGTGCTGGCGACCGAGCTGTGATCGGGCGAGACCGAGGCTGGGTTCTGGCCGAGAGCAAACATCCCGAGCACGGCAACCGCGGCTGCCGAGATGAGGGTGAAGGGCGAGCGGAACCACGAGACGATACTGCCGGAGGCTGATGCAGGTGCCGCGCTGGCGGAGGCCGCTGGGGCGGACTCCTCCTCAATGCTGCGCTGGATCTGGCTGTTGAAAAATTCCGGGTTCGGAATATCGCGGGCAGGCATGTCTGCCTGGAGCAGGTGGCGCAGGTTCTCGGCTTCGGCCTTGGCCTCGGCGAGTTGTGGATCCTGGGCGGCGGCGTGCTCGAACTCGCGCAGTTCTTCTCCGGCGAGTTCGCCGTCGATCCAGCGGGTGAGTCGTTCTTGGTTTTTTTCTAGTGAGTTCATGTCGGTGTCTTCGTTTTGTGTCGATTGGTCAGGCGCGCAGTCCCTTAAGTTTCTCTTGGAGTTTTTTGCGCGCGTAAAAAAGGCGGGACATCACTGTGCCGATGGAGCACTCCATGACGTCGGCGATCTCTTGGTAGCTGAGGCCATCTACCTCCTTCAGTAAGATCGCCTGCCGGTGGTCGGCTGACAACTCCTGAATCGCGGCGTCGATCTCTGCTTTGATCTCGCCACCTTGGACGTTCTCGTCCGGTTGTGAGATCACCTGCGGTGCGGTGCGGGCTCCAGGTTCGGCGTCGAGCGCCACGGCGTCGTCGAATTCGGTGCCAGCGGTGATTTTTTTCTTCCGCATCCAGTCGTAGGTGACGTTGTGGGTGATGCGGTAGAGCCAGGTGTAGAATGCCGAGCGCGCCTCGAATTTCGGCAGGGCTTTCCACACCTTGACGAAGACGTCTTGGGCGAGATCCCAGGCGTCGGCATCATTTCTGATCATGTTGACGATCATGGCGTAAACTTTTCCTCGGTAGTGGGTGACGAGTTGGTTGAAGGCATCGTTGTCGCCCTCCTTGCAGCGGATGACGAGCGCCTGATCGCGCTCGGCGATGGCCTGGCGGTCCTCGCTTGCATCCTCTCCATCGGAGGGGTGTGCTTGATTGGACGGCTCTGGGGAGGGCTTATTCATTCGTTTTTCACGGGATTTCCCCTTAAAAATGCGGTCTCAAGGCGGTCTAGGTAAGTTTTTCGGGCATCGCTGCCAGGCTGGAGCCGGGCGGTTCTCAACCAAGCTAGATAATTCGCTTTTGCTTCGGGTGTCCAGCCGTCTTTCGCATGGCTGAGAAAGGTGGCGTAGGCGAGTGCGGATTCGTGGCTCTTCGTACTGTTGAGGAGCCGTAGCGAGGGCGCGAGGGCTTCGGCAGATGCTAGGTAGATCAGCATGCGGGAGAGCTCGAGGTCGAGCGGCTCATAGCGACTGGGGAAGGTCGGCGATAGCTCGTCGATGAGTTGCGATTTTTGCTCGTCGGTGGGCGATGCGAGGCGGATGAAGGCGAGGGCGTGGGCGCGGAGGTAGGCGATTTTTTGCGAGTTGCTTAGCTGGGGGAAATCGACAGCGCCGAGTTTGTCGAAGACGGTTGGTTGCTGGGTGGTGGTTCCGCTGCGAGCGAGGGCGACGCTGGCTTCGATGGTCGCGTCGGCTGCCGTTTCGGCATTGAATTTCACCAGCCAAGACTCTGGCTCGAAGTGTTCGATCACGGTGCGCGCGGTCTGGCGGACGAGCCGATCCGGGTGGTCGAGTTGCTCCCAGGCGGTCGCGAGCGCGCGCGGGTCTTGCAGTCCTTGGAGTTTTCCAAGTTTGTCGAGTAGCGCCTGTTGGCGTTCGATCTCAGGGGAGAATGGTTGCAGTCTTGTCGGGGTGGTCGGTTCATCTCCACTGTAGTTGACACGCCAGAGTGCAGATGGACTGGTCTCGCCACCGGTGGTGAAATACATCGACCCGTCGCTGCTGATCGTGATGTCGGTGATGCGCAAATCTGGGCCTGCAATGAACTCTTCGCTGGTTGCTTGGTAGCTGCTACCGACTGGGCGCAGATGGATTGCCTGGATGGTGGAGGTGGTCGAGTCGCCGACGAATAACGCCTCCTGGTAGCGGGCGGGGAAGGCGGCACCGTAGCCGAAGCTGACCCCGGTGGGCGAGCCGGGCGAGAGTTCGGCGACGGGCGGGAGCGAGTCCGGGTAGGTGCCCGGGAAATGTTTGCCGGGTTCGCGCGCGCCACCGTCTGCGCCTGGTGGGACGTGGTAGACTGAAGTCGGCCGAAAGGATGCGCTGCCAGCAAACGACGGGGGATCAGAGTCGGCGATGAATAGATCGCCGTGGCGGTTGAATGCCAGATCGGAAGGATTACGCCAGCCGATGCTGTGCAGCTCCCACTCGACGCCGCCGGGGCGGGTCATCGCAATCCATCCGCCCGGCGAGAGGCTGGCGCCCGCTGTTGGGGTTGCCCGCAGGAGTTGGTCATCGCCCCAATGTCTCGATGGTCGCTGGCGACCGAACTGATCCGGCAACTCGGTCTGGCTGCCACACGCGATGTAGAGGCTCTGTGGCTCGGGGCCGAGTGTGATCCCGTGAGGTCCCTGCTCGCCGCTGCCGGCGAAACGTCGCAAGGTAATTACCTGGTCGAGGTTGCCGTCGCTATCCCGATCGTCGAGTCGGTAGAGCCCGCTCTTGCCGGGGTGGTTGACGATGGCGAAGAGGCTACCGAAGGCCCAGAGCAAGCCGCTGGCGTGATCGATGTCGAGATTGATCTGCGCGACGGCGAGCGTCCCTCCGGCACCTGGGGTGAAACGGTAGATTCCGCCGTTCTGCGCGGAGGCGAAGAGTTGGCCATCGTCCCCGGCTGTCAGCGCGATCCACGGACCTTGCTGGTCGCTCGCTGCCTCGTGAATCTTTTCCAACTTGAAGCCAGGGAGCGTCGTTAGATGACGCCGGGGTAATTTTTGCTCGGCGGCGACTTCGAACAAATCATCCGCCGACCCCGCGCTGTTACTCTCCTTCCAAGCAAGTGGATTGCTCGGCCTCCCCGTCCAGTTTTCTGGTGCTGATTGTGCGGCTAGGCTAAGCCAACTGCGATCGCTGACAATCTGCGTGGGTGGCGCGTCGCGGTGCTCGAAGTCGATCTGGACGGCCAAGCTGGGGTCGTCGCCTGGTGCGACACGGATGGCGAGGAAATTGCCGAGCGCCTGTGTATGTAGTTTCGTGGCGACGTCAAAACGGAAGGGCGTGCGTGAGCCATCTCCACCCCCGACCTTTTCCCCGTCGAGATAGATCTCGAATTTCTGACTGGCGGCGACGCTTAAGGTTGCCTTCTCGACCGATTTCATCCGCCTCCAGCCACGGCGGAAATAGACCGCCTCCTCCGGCTTCGGCTTGGTTTTTGGTGAGATCCACTGCGCTTCTGCCTGCTTAGCCAGGGGCTTGGTGTTGGGGCGGGCTGTGGGTGCTGCGCTCGTCCGATTGAGACGCCGGAGGACGATCTTTCTCACCTCGAGTTTCATCGGGGCACCCGCATGGAGTTGCAGGGCGATGCTGCCTTTGAGCGAGCGCTTTTCGGCATCTTGATCGATCAAGATACTGGCGTTCTTACCGTTGATCTTGTGGGTGAGGTGGCTGCCGCGGGCAACGACTTTATACTCGTTCCACCCGCCGATATCGATCGTCTCAGAGGCATCGAGCGCGCCGACGACTTCGATTGATTCATGGCGTGCGCGTGCGGTGCTCCCGCGACGGGCGAGGATGCCGCGTCCGCGCTCTTCGTAAACCATGCCGACGAGGTCTTTACGAGGGTGGATGTCGAGCTGGTAGCCGCTGACGATGTGCTTGCTCGGGTCGACGATGCGGCTGCGGTATTGTAGGCCGGAGTTGTTCTCGCCAGTGACCCGCGCCTCGACGGTCAGCTCGAAGTCTTCGACGTCGCTGCCTTGATAAATGAGGAACGAGTTCTGTTCGATCTTCTGGTCACCCGCCGCGCTGGTGGTGCCGGTAAGCACACCATCGACGACTGACCACAGTGCCGGGTCGCCAGCCCAGCCGTCGATGCCTTTGCCATTGAAAATGGCGATCGGCCGTTGCGGGCGCAGTTGGGCATCGCAGGCGATCGCCATGAGGGCGAGCATGGCAATGATGGTGGCGGCGGTTCTCATGATGGTTGCTCCATGCTAAGGGGTTGTCAGGAAATAAGTCATACAAAGATGCGCAGGAATTTTAGCCAGCACCAAGGCAGATTTCAGCGATTATAGCGGGCTATTTGAGTTGGAAGCTAACGCGGGTGATGGCCAAAATAA
>JBLHKE010000175.1:0-11766 GCA_047619485.1 Verrucomicrobiales bacterium
TCGAGTTCCAAGGAGGCAACCGGGACGCCCAGCCGTCGGCGGAGCTATCCAACCGGGATGGATACGGCGCTCGCGTCACGGTCGATCTCGGCGGGCGAATACTGGTGCGCGAACACCAGTGCGGCCAGGGCGTTTTCGCGCAGAACAGCGCGCGCCTGCTGATCGGCATCGGCGACGCGACCAGCGCAGTCCGTGTGACGGTGCGATGGCCGAGCGGAAAGCTGCAAACGGCCAGAGATGTCGCGGCGGGTACCGCGCTAGTATTCTCGGAGCTCGAGGCTGCGGAGTGACGCGCCGACGTAGGTGTTAGGTTTGTCCGCAGGGTTGAAGCTTCGCGCAATATTGGGCTCGGCGAGCCGATCCCGATGATCAATCCCGAGGCGTATGTACGGGACAAGAAACCTGGTGATGGACGGGTGAATTTCGTGGCGAATGCCACCGCGAAGGAACTCGTGTTGAATTTTGATGTCGATAACATTTCGCTCGACGGTGATGATCAGACGTCGCCGCTGATAGTCGAATTCCAGCTCGATGCGCGCGGCTACGGCAAGCGGCGCAAGTTCGGTTACGTGGATGCGGTGAGGGTGAAGTATCGGATCGATGGAACAGCAGAACGAATCAGTGCGTTGAGGCAATCTGTGTTTGGGGATTGGCACAGCCGAGAGCTAGACAATGCCGGGCTCACATGTAGCCGCTACGTCCTGAACAACGGCGGCACCCGCTACTCGATCAAGATCCCACGCAGCTACCTCTACCTGCACGAGCTTGCGCTGGGGAATGCCAATAGCATGATCGGGACCAACGCTGATCTGTTTTTTGAGAAAGCGAACCAGCCTGACAATCCATACCCTGCGGAGCGGCACTGCAGCCTTGTTCGATCGGGGTTGAACAAGCACGCGGCGGAGTCGTTGGCGGTGCTGGAGCTGGTGCCGAAGTCTAGTGGCCACTGGTCGGTGCGGGTTGATTAGATGGCTGAAATTCCATATGAAAATCGGCGTTGTCTGCCGTAGACAATGGATAGAATTGCGCCTGATAGCGGTCACTCACCTGCCAGTATGGTGCATACAAATCAACCGGATGCGGGCGGGCTACGATCTATGCTTGCCCCGAGCCCCACACTCACTCATCCTAGCTCGATCATGAAATCCCCCCCGCGTCGATTCGCCCTCCTGCTACTCGCTTTCCTCCTTTCCGCCAGCTCGGCAGCGGCAGAGCTTCGGCTGCCGAAGATCTTCGGCGACCACATGGTTCTGCAGAACGGTGAGGAGATCAACGTTTGGGGTTGGGCTGAGCCCGGCGCCGCCGTCGTAGCGAGCTTCGCCGCACAGAGCGTCACTGCCTTCGCCGACAAGGAAGGACGATGGATCTTGAAACTCCCGGAGCAGAAACCAAACAGCAAAGGGCAGGAACTCAAAGTCTCGAGCAAAGACGAGGCAATCGCCCTAACAGACATCCTCGTCGGCGAGGTCTGGCTATGCAGCGGCCAGTCGAACATGCAATGGGCGATGAACCGCTCGCAGCACGGCAAGGAGGAGATCGCCAAGGCGGATCATCCCGAAATCCGCCTGTTCGCCATCAAGAATCGGGTCGCAGCGACACCACAGGACGATGTGCCGCACGCCTGGACAGCATGCACCCCACAGACTGCCGCGGGCTTCACGGCGGTGGGATATCACTTTGGCGAGGCGCTGCAGCGCGAACTGAAGATGCCGATCGGACTCATCCAGTCCGCCTGGGGCGGCACCGAGATCGAACCATGGACCCCGCACGATGGGTTCGCGAAACACGACTCGCTGAAGAACCTCGCCAAACAGGTCGCCGAACTGAAACCCGGATCGGCGATCGGCAACAAGACACCCTCTGCGATCTACAATGCGATGATCCACCCGCTAGCGCCATTCTCGTTGCGCGGTGCGATCTGGTACCAGGGCGAGTCAAACTGCCTCAAGGGCGACACCGCGATCTACACCGACAAGACACACGCACTCGTCGATGGCTGGCGTTCGGTGTTCCAGCAGGAAGACCTGCCATTCTATTTCGTCCAACTGGCGCCGTTCAACTACCGCAAAGCCTTCGCCAAACGCAACGCCAGTCTGACCACCGAGTCGCTCCCAGAATTTTGGGACGCGCAGGTCGCATGCCTGAGTGAAATTGCGAATACCGGGATGGCCGTCGTCACCGATATCACCGGCAGCGTCACCAACATCCACCCCCCGAACAAACGCGACGTCGGACAGCGGCTCGCACTCTGGGCACTGGCCAAGGACTACGGTCGCGACGACCTAGTTTACTCCGGCCCGATCTTTAAATCGCTAGCCCTCGGAGCCGGCAAAGCAACCCTGAGCTTCGACCATGTCGGCGGCGGTCTGGTGAGCGACGATGACAACGAGCTGAGCCAGTTCACCATCGCCGGGAGCGACATGAAATTCGTCCCTGCCAAAGCGATCATCAATGGCGACACCATCGAGGTCAGCAGCCCAGACGTGCCACAGCCCACCGCAGTGCGCTACGCCTGGCACGAGACCGCCGTCGGCAATCTCGCCAACAAAGACGGCCTCCCAGCCTCCCCGTTCCGCACCGATCGATAGACGGGACTGCCGCTTCCCCGCAGCCCTAGCCTGTCTTCTTCGTCGACCTGCCCGACACGAAAGGGCGCACTCTGTCAGTTCGACGGCAAAAGCTGGTAAGGGTAGCACGGAGGTATGGAAATACCTGAAGACACTCGAGACGATGGCTAGGAAATTCCTTTTCTCCCCCCGGTGTCCCTGGGCGCCTCCAGTCCCCCTACCGTTCGAATACCACCAGAAGTGGACGGTGGTCTGAGGCAACCTCCTCTTCGAGGACGCGGACGTGTTTGACCGTTATATCCTTCCGCGTCCCTGCAGTTCGGTGCAGGACGAAGTCGATCTGCCGCGTGGGATCAGCGGCCGGAAATGTCGGCGTTGGTTTCTTCGATGGATTGCGCCACCCTGCCTTCGCGAGCACCTTGAGGGGTTTGGAGTCTGGTGTCGCGTTTAGATCGCCCATGACGAACGAAGTCATGTCCGCCGGCACCAGCTTTGCGGCGATGGCTTCCACCGCCGCCACCCGATTGGCCTCTTCTCGGTGACAGAAATGGGTTACCAAGATCCGGATCGTCTCGCCATCGAGGTTTAGATCGGCGACTAGGACGCTGCGTTTCTCGACCGCGATCTTCTCGGGGAGCAGCACCGTCTCGGTCGTTTCGATTGGGAGGTTTGTCAGGATCGCATTGCCGTAATAGCCACCGCCAAATTCGATCGAGGCGCCGAACAAGTGCTTCATCCCAGTGAGCTCGGCGAGCCTCTTGGCAATATCGATCCCCTTGCTGCGCGTCGTCTCTTTGTCTACTTCCTGGAGCGCGACAACGTGCGGTCTGGCACTCTTGATAACTTTTGCGATACGCTCGAGATCGAACTCCCCGTCGCCGCCGACCCCCGCGTGGATGTTGTAGCTTAGCAGGCGGAGCTCTTTCGCCTCATCGGCATCGGCAAGTGAAAACGGAACGAGGGCAATCAGGGCGAAGAGGAGCGTTTTCATTTTTTGTGTAGGTAATGATCTTGAACAAGGTCGAGAACATTACAAGCAATTGCCTTCCTGACCCCGGCGTTCCTCGGCGTCTGTGAGGGGGTGCAACTATTTGAGCAGCAGCATCGGCTTTGAACTATCCAGAGTCTTCGCATCCCGCTGGCCGGATCCGCGTTGGTCGTCATCGCCGAGTTCGGATTGCGCTTTGATGATGAGTTCCTGCATGCGTTGCATTACGGCGGGGTTTTCGGCCGATACATCGGTCGTTTCCTTCAAGTCCGACTTCAGATTCACAAGTTTCGCAGGCCGACCTTTGCCGGTCGGTTTCGGCGATGCCCAATTCGGGTGAGTGTTATCCAATGCGAGGTGGAGTTTCCAATCCCCCCAACGCACCGCCTGCAACTGGCGGCGCCGGTAGAAATAGAGCACCTCGTTAGGTGATTTGGCATCAGCCTCGCCGAGTAGCAGCGATCGGATGTCGTGACCGTCGATCTTCTTCCTCGGCAGTTCGGCGCCGGCCAGTCCGCAGAAAGTCGGCAGAAAATCCATGGTAGTGGTCAGTGCGCTGCAGGTCGATCCCACGGCGATTGTCCCGGGCCAGCGGGCGATCATTGGCACGCGCATGCCGCCCTCCATGGTCGAGCCCTTGTTGCCCGCGAGCGGAGCGTTCGAACTGCCATTGCGGCCGTTGGAGCCGTTGTCGGAGGTGAAGATGAACAGCGTGTTGTCGGCGAGGTCGAGCATGTCGAGACAGGCCAAAATCTTGCCGGTCGACCAGTCGATCTCTTCGACCGCATCGCCGTAGCGTCCGTTGGCGCTCTTGTCTTTGAAGTCCGGCGAGGCGAACAGAGGCAGGTGTGGAAATGTGTGTGGCAGGTAGAGGAAGAATGGTGACGCTTTGTTCTCCTCGATGAAGCGGACAGCCTCGGCGGTGTAGCGTTTGGTGAGGGTCGACTGATCGACTGGAGCCTCGATGACCTTCTCGTCGTCGACAAGTGGCAGCGGCGGGTCGCCGCGGCCCTTGGACTGCATGTCGTTGGAGTAGGGAACGCCGTAGTATTGATCGAAGCCGTGCCGGGTGGGCAGGTGGTCGGGCTGGTCGCCGAGGTGCCACTTGCCGATGCAGGCGGTAGTGTAGCCTTTGGTCTTGAGCGCTTCGGCAACGGTCAGCTCAGAGGGATTGATGCCCCGTTTGCTGCGTGGAATGAGAACCCAGTGGCCGGTGGCATCCTCGTGCATCCCGACGCGTCTCGCGTAGCAGCCGGTCAATAGACTGGAGCGCGCCGGCGTACAGACCGGGCTCGACGAATAGAAGTCGGTGAAGCGCAACCCGTCGGCCGCTAGCTTGTCGATGTGTGGCGTGCGGTTTTTGGTCGATCCGTAGCATCCCAGGTCGCCGTATCCCAGGTCGTCGCAGAAAATGACAATGATGTTTGGGGATGCGGTTTGAGCCGCGTGGATGGGAGCTGGCGCGAACAGATAGGCTGCGGTGAGCAGAATACCTGCGAGGGCGGAAACGGTGCAATTATCTCGGGTCATAGAGCGCATGAAAAGCTTGATAGGAAAATGATCGTGCCACTATTTTGAGGTCTCGGACTGAAGCCAGGCGAGAAGATCGGCCATGGCCTGAACATCGAGGACGGATTCGAAGCCGGCGGGCATGATGGTGAGGCCGGCGGCGGTCAGGGATTTGATATCGTCCCGGAGGATGGGGTGGTCGATACCTCCGGGGAGGCGGAAGGTGAGGCTGTTGGCGGTCTCGGCAGCGATGATTCCGACGAATGTTTCGCCCTTGTTAGTGGTGACGGTTCGGGCGGCGTAGCGCGCTTCGATGGCGGCGGCCGGATCGAGAATAGCGCCGAGGAGCCAGTCGGCCGGTTTGCCACGCACCATTTCTAGATCCGGGCCAACCTCCTTACCTTCTCCCTTGAAGCGGTGGCAGATGGCGCAGTAGGATTGAAAATGGGCGTGTCCGCGTTCGGGATCACCTTTGGTTTTTGCCACGTCGCCATACTGAGTCATGACTTTAGCGCGGTCGGCGGTGCTGGGCTTCACTTCGAGTTCGAGAATGGGAATCTCTAGTTTTTCAGAAGAGTTCAACGAGGCGAATAGTTCGCTTTCGGGTGGAACCGACGACATGACAGCTGCACGGATCCAATCGTCGTCAGCATCGCGGCCAGCGATTTTTGAAAGCAACGGATTTGATTTTTCGAAGGGTGATTCGCCGAGGGAAAAAGCGGCTTGCAGTCGGACGCGCGGGTCGGTGTCGTCGGCGAGAGCCGAGACGGCGGCAAAAATTTCTTCGTTTCCGATTCTAGCGAATGGCTCGGACTGGCGCAGGGCTTCGATACGGACTCCGGGGTGTGGGTCTGTTAAGCTGGACAATAACGAGGCGGGGCTCAACTCTTCGAGCATGCCCAAGGTGGCGAGTGCCTGGACGCGGACTTGGGGCCGGTGAAGGAGAGTTAACAAGGCCTCCAATTGGGCAATTTGTTCTACATTGATATCGCTTTCTAATAGGAGGCGTTGGGCAGTATCGCGCTGCCAACCGTTCGGGCTATCGAGCGAATCAGCCACCTGGCGGGTGCTCATTTTAGAAAAATCGGGGATCGGGCGGCGGGTTCTTGCTTTCGGGCTGATACGGTAGATGCGTCCTTTGTCTGAGCCGGCGCGAAGCTCGAGGCGGGCCTGGGTTTCGGGCGAGATCCACTCGGGATGTTCGATGACGAATCGATAGAAATCGGCGACGTAGAGGGCGCCATCGGGACCTGTTCGCGAGGTGGTAGGGCGAAACCACGGATCCGTGGAGGCGAGGAATTCGCTGGCGTGTTCATTTTCGGCGCGGTGACTTTTGAAGCCGGATCCGTCCGGCTCCAACACTTCGCGGTGGACGCAGTTGTGGACGGGTTCGGAGATGAAAATGCTCGTGGCAAATTCGACACCGAAGAGGTCATCGCGATAGGGCGATGGACTGCAGGCGCTGGTGACATGATTGAGCGACCACGGTTGGTTGGGGCGTTGGGCGGGGGCGCTGGCGGGAAAGACCCGGGTGGGGGTTTCGTAGTTGGCGAGGACGCGCTTCGGGCTTTTGACGGCCAGTTTTGGATTGCGGCGGAGATAGTGTTCAGGGAGGCCGATATGCCATAGCCAAGTGGGGTTGTTGTTTCCAAACCAGTTTCCGAAATCGTCGCGGCGGCGACCGAATTGGGATTGGGAGGAGACGGTTTCGATCTCGCCGGTGCCGGGTCGAAAGCGGATGTCACGGCCGGAGATATTGATCTCTGTTCCAGTCTTCTCGGATTTAACCAGACCTCCGCTGTCGCCGTTGGCGGCGTGGATCCAACCGTCGAGCCCCCATTCGAATCCGTTGACGCGGTGCTGTTGGTTGCCGGGCGAGAAGCCGGTAAACAACACCTTCTTTTTGTCAGCCTTTCCGTCGCCGTCGGTGTCTTCGGCGAAGATGATCTCCGGGGAGGCGGAGATTAGAACACCGTTTCGCCAGGGCATGACGCCGGTGGGGAAAGGGATATCGTCAAGGAAGACGGTGGCGGTTTCGTAGCGGCCGTCGGTATCGCGATCCTCTAACACCTTTACCACGCCACCGGGTTTGCCTTTGCCATCGAGGCCTGATGGATAGTCGCGCATCTCGACAACCCAGAGGCGACCATCTGCTCCCCATTGGAAGGATGCGGGATCGACGATCTCAGGTTCGGCGGCGGCGATCTCAATCTGGAAACCGTCGGGGAGTTGAAAAGTCCCGAGGGCTTCTTCGGGGGATTTCGGGGAAGGGATGTCGAAAGCGAGGAGGCGATCGAGTGGGATACGTTTTTCATTCTCTCTCCGGCGTCGGACGATGAGGTCGCCGTCTGCGATGAGAATGTCCGCACCGAGGAGCGGTGGTGGTTCGTTGCCGGCACCGGTTCTTGCGCCGGAGCGGACGAGTTGCGACCAGCCTTTCGTCCAGCCAAGGCTTGGTTTCACCTGGGTGGACCAAAGGGCAATGTGGAAACGGGTCTGGTCAGAGAATAGGAGATCGCCAAAGCCGTCGCCGTTGAGATCGATGAAGCGCAGGGGGCCAGCTTCGATCGGAATTTCGGTGATCCCGTTTGGGAGTTGGAAGTCGGCGTCATTCCAGGTTTTCGTTTTGCTATCGAAGGTTTCGATGTGGGGTCTTGCTTCGCGGACAACGATACGTTCCTCAGCGCCGTCGTGATCGAAATCACTGGCTGTGGCCGATAGTGTAAAGAGGGTGAATAATGCAGCGAGCCTCATTTTGGTTGGGAGAGCTCCTCAATGATGTTTTTGGTGATGCGTTCGACGACGGCGTCGCCTCCTCGTAGGCCGTGCGCCCAATCGGTTGTCCCCGTGGTGACGACGGTGCCGCCCCTTTCGTAGATGCCGAGGACGGCATTTCCCTCACGGCCCTTCTCCCACTTTTCGTACCATTCGGAATCTTCGGGATGCCAGCGTGCGGGAGCGGTGGCGAGGATGTCGAAGTTCTTTGGGGTGCCATCGCTGTGTGTGGGGAAAGGTAGATCGTCGCGCCATTCGATCTCGCAGCCATCGCACTCGTAGCCGACGACGGTGTGTTTGCCACCGATGGCATCGCCGCGTTTGATGTCAGTGCCTGCGAAGATCCAATGGTCGGAGCGGTGGACGGTGAAGGCGCCGCTGCCGTCCATGTGTTGGCCGTGGCTTTTGTGATAGCCGCCCCAGAGGAATCCCACTCCGGTTAGGGAGTTTTCGGGGCGACCGATGAGATGGTGGCTCCAGAGGGAGGAGAGGAGGGCGTGATCCTTACCGGCTTGGAAGACAGGGTCGGATTTGTAGCTTTGTTTCCAGCAGGTGAGAGCGTTTCCGTCGTCTTCGCTGCGGACTTGCCAGCAGCAGGTGTTGCCACTGAAGAAAGCGACGTTCCCACCCTCGCCGATGAAGGTCTCGAGGTGGTCGCGCATGGGGGCAGACCAGTATTCGTCGTGGCCGACGCTGAGGACGAGGCGGCGGTTCTCGAGAATGTTAGGATGAGATTCGAGATCGCTGTTGGCTGCGTATGCGAGGCGGATGCCGTTCTTTTCTGCCCAGGCGATGAAGGGCTTTTCCCAATTGCCGAACTGGCTCCGGGGCGGTCGATGGAAGGAGACGCGGCGACCCTGGATTTTGTCGCGGCCGTTGTAAGCGTAGAGGCTGAAGCCACCCCAGTTGTTGTAGGCGTTGTAGGTATTCGTCGAGAGCTGGAGGAGGACGGGTGCGGGATTTTTTGCATCGGGGGATTCGCGCAGGACGAAGTAGCAGGAGCTTTTAGCTTCTGCTGCGCTGAGGGTGACATGGTAGTAGCCGGATTTCCAATCTGCGGGGATGGTAACAGTGATAGCGGCTGGCCAGCCACAGCCGTGGGAGGAGGCGTTTTCGGGAATGGGATGAGAAGCGCCGGGGATGTCTTCTTTTTTCCAAACGGAAACGTCCTCGGTGCCGAGGCGGCTGAATTCGGCAGTGAACTTGGAAGCGGTGGTGGAGACGTGGAGGGTGACGTTCTCACCGGGGGCGTAGCTGACCCTGCCGGAGTAGCCTTCAACTTTTGACTGAGCCTGAAGTGATGTGAATGCGAGGAAAAGAGAGATGGTGAGAAAAAGCTTCATAGTAGAATCGAAGCATGAGGAAACGGAAGGGCGTGGTCAATGCGGAAGCGACCCCCTCCATCCTCCCCTCCGCCCGCCCAATGATCCCGACGCCACAAATCAACGCTCCTAGTAATGACAACCCGCGGTTCGGCAAAAATGCGTGGAGAAACCCTCCACGACCATTTTGGCTTTTACAGGCTAAGGGCTTGTCAGTAAATAACTCCTACAATCTGCTGGTTATTTTGGCCATCACCCGCGTTCGCTTCCAACTCAAATAGCCCGCTATCATCGCTGAAATCTGCCTTGGTGCTGGCTAAAATTCCTGCGCATCTTTGTATGACTTATTTCCTGACAACCCCTTAGCAAGTCGAACCAGATCCAGGTGCGGCATCGCAGGCTACATCCAGCGGGGCAACTCACCCGACCCGAGCGTTTTGAAAAAAATGGCCGCCGCCCTGCACCATCGCGACCCGGACGCTTCCGGCCAGTCAACTATCGATAACGTCGGCCTCGCCCACACGCGCCTAGCGCTGCTCGGCCTCGGCGACTGCGGCGTCAAACCGATCTTCTACGCGCAGCACGGCGACCGCTTCTACTTCGCCAGCGAGGCCAAAGCCATACTCGCCGCGGGTTACCCCGCCGAGACAGACATCGAAATCTTCCGCCACCACCTCACCAACCAATGGTGCCACGGCCGCGCCACCCCCTTCGCAGGGATCTTCAAAGTCCTGCCCGGCGAACGCTTAGAGATCGATCTCGAAACGCTGGAACTAGAACACATCCAGTGGTGCCGGCTCAGCGACTGGACAGACTCCGACTACGCAGCAGAGCTCGCCGCCCTTCCCTACGCAGACCTCGTCCGCCTAGTCGAGCACCACTTCCAGCGCGCCGTGCGCCGCCGCCTGCTGGCCGATGTCCCCGTCGCCACCTTCTGCTCTGACGGTGTCGATTCTAGCCTTGTCACATCATTCGCCGCCGGGGAGCAAGAAAACCAACAAGCCTTCGTCATCCAACCGCTCGACGATCCAGATTCGGACGAAAGCGGCTACGCCCAACAGGTCTACGATCGCGCCGGCGCGCCCCTCAATCGTGCGCCCTTCGACTCAGCTACCTGGCGCGACGCTTTCCTTAAGAGTATCCCCCATTTCGAGAACCCACTCTGGATCGAACCTTCGATGGGCTACTCCATCGTCGCCGAAACCATCACCGCGGCCGGATTCAAAGCCGCCCTCGGTGGTGACGCTGCCGACGAACTGTTCGGAGGATACGACTACCGCTACCCGGAAGAGAGGCGCGCCTTCGCTGCCGAGATCGGCCGCCCGGCATTGGATATTCGCACCGAGATGGAGATCGTGCCCATCGAGCCCGACGTCACCAAGGCCTTCCGCCACCCTGGAACCGCCCCAGAATCCGAGCGCGAGTTCCTCGAGTCCACCGAGGCAGAATCCCGGCAGGCGTACGCCCACCACGACGGCGCCCGCAGCGCGCTCGAATCCCACATCATGGCCGAGATGCGCCTACACATGGCCATCGCATTCGACCAGCAAGACAAGGCGACCATGCGCTCGTCTCTGGAATACCGCGAACCGTTCCTCGACACCGACCTAGTCCGCCTGGTCGTCAATCTACCACTCGAAGCCAAGATCTTCCCAGAGATCAAAGCCATCCTGCGTGACGCCGCACGCCCGCACCTGCCGGAGCCCGTCCTCACCCGAAAGAAACTCGGCTTCACCTACAACACCGACCACCTCTTGGAAGAACGCATCCGCCCCTCGTTCTACACCAACACCATTCTCGAACAAATCCTCGGAGTGAAGAGCAAGAAGGTCGCCAAGTGGTTCGAACCGGGCCGCGGCCGCGCCACCTTCCGCGTCTGCTCCGCCGAGATCTGGCTGCGCCACTTCATCGAGGGCGAGAGCATCGAGGAAATCGGCGAGGCTTTGTGGGTAGATCAGTAGTGGCGCCCTGCCGGTGGCCACTATCAATCCCGCCTCGATTTCACCCCCAATTCACCCAAGCTGCGCCGAAATTCCATCATTCCCCTGCACCTTTCGGCATCAAACAAAAGGCATTTCGGTAAGCGCACTGATCGATTCAGTTGGATTCAAGGGTCGAATCGGGAGGAATTCTCCTTTAGGGTCTCCCATGACTCTTCCATCTTCCTTCTTTAGGATTCTTCGGATCCCCGGGCCACGTTGTTCAGGCACGCCCTCTAAAACGCTACGGATTGCGCTGGCATTGCTCTCCGCACTGATGTTGCTCACGGTCGGAGGTTGCGGGTTGTTTCGTATGGCGGCGGCGACGGCTGTGTCATTGGCTCCTCTGAAACTAATGTTCGCCTGCCTCCCTGAAGGCACGCAGATCGATATCCCGGGTGGCAAAACGAAAGCAATTGAGTCGCTTCGATCGGGTGATCTAGTGATCGGATATGACGGCCAAGCAGTGAGAATCCTCCAGATTCACGGATACCTAGAAGATCCGAAAGCCACCGATTTCTACACCGTCAGTTTTTCAAATGGAGCCAGTGTCGATCTTTGCAGCATGCACCGCATCGGCAACATTCGAGCCAAAGATCTGCATGTAGATTCGTTTTTACCGAACG
>JBLHKE010000176.1:0-11736 GCA_047619485.1 Verrucomicrobiales bacterium
ATCGGCTCGCCATCACTAATTTCGTGGCCGATGTAGGCACCGGTTGCCCCTGTGATGGTGTTGGTCGCGGCCGGTGGTGTCGTCCCGAACAGCTATTGCAGACGAGTGCTATCTGCGCCGCCCCGAAGGGTAGTATCTTCGTATTTAGCTTCATCACTCTGTAGTTCGTCGTCTGGCACGAACCATCACAGAGATTGTTGAATTATCCGATGAACACGGAGTAACCCGTCGGAGCTATTCTTTCCTTGCTAGTAGCCGAATCCAACGGCCTCCCCCATCGACTTCGTAACCGACGTCCTACAGATCGTTGCAGTGATGCGTCGCTCGCCGCCCCCCACAGATTCGCCAACGCCCCTCAACCCCAAACGGACCGCTCTGCCAAGCACGATTCTACGTGGCGCTTGGAGGCGGTCCAAATTTGGAGGGGGCGATCAGCGCCTGTCTGATAACAAGGGTCAGCCTGGTTCTACTTCTCGATATCTTTCAACAACGGGAATGAGCCCACGGCCTTGGTGCCGTCTGGTTTCTCGATTTCCATCCACCATTGTGCGTCGTCGGCGAGTGGGTCTGGAGCGACGGAGTGGATGTCATAGTCATCGTGTGATGGGGCATATTCACCTTTGCCTACTGAGGATAACGTACGGTCTTCTGCGCCGATCCAGGCACGGACGACGGTCTCGCCATTGTCCTTGTAGGGAAGCTTAATCACAAGATGGCCTTCTTTGCCAGCTTCGACATTGCCGTGACCCTGCAGGGCCTCGACCGAAATGCCCTCGATATCAAATTTGCCGAGTGCGATCTCTTCATGCTCATGCCCGTGGTCTTCCTCCTTAGCCGGCTCTTTGGCGTCGGCTGGTTTCGGATCTTTGCCAGAGTCGCCGCAGCTAACTAGCAATGCGAAAATCGCGAACGCTGGAATGATATTACTTATTTTTTTCATGGTTCTATTAGTGTGGTGTTTTCGGTTGTGGGTTAGGTTGGCTGGCAGACACGCGGTGAATGGCCGCGTAGCCCGCCGGGACAATGATGAGGTTTAGAAATGTTGAGGACAGGAGGCCGCCCAGGATGACGACCGAGAGAGGCGCGAGGATCTCGTTACCCGGATTATCTCCTTGGAGAACGATCGGCACAACTGCCAATGCGGCGGTCAGGGCGGTCATGAGGATGGGCACTAGCCTCTCCGAAGACCCTTGCACAATTGCCTCATACATGGACTTACCATCATGTTCCATGAGATGCTGATAGTGGTTTACTAGCAAAATCCCATTACGGATCGCGATTCCGAATAGAGTGATGAAACCGACCATGCTGGCAATCGAAATCACTGGAGCGGTATAGTGCCCGCCCAGGCCGAATAGTGCCAGGGTATTGCTGATGAGGCCGGGGGACTCCGCTAGGTAGATGGCAATGATGCCGCCTATCAGCGCGAGCGGTAGATTGACTAGCACCAAGAGGGCGACGCGGAACGATCCGATCGCCAACTGTAGGAGCATGAGAATGATGACGACCACGAGACCACTGAAGAGTAGGATCGTGTGGCTGGCAGCCTGTTGGGCTTCGAACTGGCCACCGTAACGCACGGTATATCCGAAGCGTTGCACAATTGGATCAACTCGCAGGCGCACCTGCTCGACCATGTGCCCGAGGTTGTAACCCTCCTCGACATTCAGCGTCACAATCGCTTTCCGTTGGGTGTTCTCACGGGCGATGAGGTTCGACGTCATCTCCGGCCCGATGTCGGCTACCTCGTGTAGACGAACCAGCGCCCCGCCCTTGCCGCGAAGCACGAGGTTCTGAAGGTCACGCAGGTCGTCACGTTCTTCGTCAACCAGACGCACGGCCAGGTCGTAGCGGCGGACGCCTTCGTTGATCTCCGCAACGGACACACCGAAGACCGCGTCGCGGACTTGCTGCGCTGCGGAACGAGGGGTGAGACCGTAAGCAGCGAGGTCGGCCGGTCGATACTCCACCGGCAGGGATTGGATCATGACTTCGCGGTTGGCCGCAACGTCCCGCGTTCCGGGCAGAGGTTTTAGGGCGCCCTCGATCTCTTTTGCAATGGCACGAAGCTTGTCCAAGTCGTCACCGTAGACGTTGATGGCGATCGCCGCCGGGGTGCCGGAAAGAATGTGGCTGAGCCGGTGCTCGATCGGCTGCCCGATGTTCGTCGTGATCCCCGGGACTTTTTCGAGAATCTGGCTGATCTGGTGGCGCACTTCCTCCTTGCGGAAGCCGGGCTTGATGGTCACATCGATTTCCGAGTTACTCACGGGCTCGGCATGCTCGTCCCGCTCGGCCCGACCGGTTCGGCGGGTCACGCTCTTGACGCCATCCAAGGCAAGTAGCTGTTTCTCGATCGATCCCGCCATGCGGTCGCTGGCGACGAGGGAAGTGCCGGGAGGGGCGAAAAGCCCGACCGTAAACGTGCCTTCGTTGAATTCCGGGAGGAACGATTTGCCAAAGGTGGACCCGAGCCACATTACCATCAAAGTGATGGCCAAAGCGGCGCCGAGCACCAGCGCCTTGTACTTCACTGCCCAAGCGACCGTGGGGTCGTAGATCCGCTTAAGACGCCGAACGAGAGGCGTGTCGCTGGATTCATCGTGATCTTTCCGACCGTGCATCAATAGACGGCACATCGCGGGTGTGACCGTGAGAGCCACTAGTAAAGAGGCGATAATCGACACAGCGAAGGCGATCCCAAGCGGACGGAAGAAGCGTCCTTCGATGCCGCCAAGAAACATGAGGGGGAGGAACACGAGCACGATGATGATCGTGGCGAAGACCATGGCTGGCCGGATCTCGTTACTGGCATCGAGGATGATTTTCAGCCGTGGCTGCTGATCAGCTTCGGCTTTCGCCGCGTTTTGGTTGAGTCGGCGGAACACGTTCTCCACATCAATCACCGCGTCGTCGACAAGGCTTCCGACGGCAATCGCCAAACCGCCCAAGGTCATCACATTGATCGTCATGTTCATCCAATCGAGAGCCATCAGCCCGACGGCCAGAGACAGTGGAATCGCCGTCAGAGTGATCACGGTGGTGCGCACATTGAGCAGAAAGAGAATCAGGATGACCGCGACGACGATTGCGGCATCACGCAGGGCGTGGATCACGTTCTTGACTGAGATCTTGATGAAATCCGCCTGGCGGAAAATCTGCCGATTGACGTGGAGCCCTTCTGGCAGCGAGGATTTTAGTTCATCGAGCATCTCATCGATGCGTTCGGTGATCGCGATCGTGTTGGTCCCCGGGCCTTTCTGCACTGTCATTACGACGGCGGGCTTTCCGCCGTCCGCACCGGTGCCCCGTTTTGGCGCCGGCCCCATCTTCACGTCCGCGACTTGCTCGATTTTCACCGGAAAGCCGTCGTGGTATTTGATGACCGTGCCTGCGACATCCTCGACCGACCGCACGCGGCCACTCTGCCTGACCGGCATCTCGAGCGATTCGATGTTGGCAATGTATCCGGCGCTGAGCGTGCTGTGCGATTCGCCAGCGGCTTCGACGACCTCCTCGATCGTCAGGTCGTAGAGGCGCAAGTCGTCCTGGCGCACCAGCACCTGATACTCGGGAAGTTCGCCGCCGATGACTGAAACCTGTGACACTCCGGGGATCGAAAGCAGCTTGTTACGCAGATCATACTCAGCGTAGGCACGGATCTCGAGTTCGCTCACCGTCTGGTCTGGCGACGACACTGCCAGCAACAAGATTTCACCGGTGATCGAGGTGATGGGCGTCATCTCGGCATGGGCATCCGATGGCAGATCTTCACGCACCGAATCGAGTCGTTCCGATACGAGCTGCCGGGCCGTCAGGATGTCCATTCCCCAATCGAACTCGACATAGGCGATGGACAATCCGATCGCGCTGGACGTGCGCACCCGACGCACCCCCGGCATACCGTTCACCGACGTCTCGATTGGAAACGTGACGTACTGTTCGACCTCGTCAGCCGCCAAGCCCGGCGCCTCGGTCATGATCACAACCGTCGGCGCATTGAGTTCAGGGAAGACATCCACCGGCGTCTGCGGCAAGCGAGCCAGCGCAAACACCAAGAGCACGCCTGCGAGCAACAGCACCAGTCCGGCGCGGTCGATAGAGAATTTAATTAAGCGATTCAGCATCTATCTTCGGATCAGTGTTTTTCGTGGAAGGCGCCGTCGGCGTGGAAGTGTCCACCCTTCTGGCTCGTCCCGCTCATGGCGGTGGCGAGCTTCAATTCGTAGGCTCCGTTGAGAACGACTTCGTCGTTGGGACCGAGATCGCTCTTGATTTCAACCCATCGGCCATCATCGACGCCCAGGTCCGCTTCTATGCGGATCGCCTTGTTCGCATTGCCGGGGTCGCGCTTGAAGAACACATGGACGATGCCGTCTTTGACAACCGCCGAGCGTGGGATGGCCAGCGCGACACCGTCGGTGGATTCGGTCGCGATCTCCAGGAATGCCGAAACACCAGCGAGGCTCCAGGGCCGCAGTTCCTTCGGCGTGGCGAAAAGCGTGACGGTGCGCTGGATTGGATCGGCGGCGAGACCGATCTTCAGGTCGGCCTCGATCGACTCATTGAGGTTGGACCCGTTCGCCTGCGGCTGAACGATACGGACATTCTGTCCGCCTTTGAATTTGAGAAGATCGCTTTGCAGTCCCAAAGCCCGGAAGCGGACCAAGCTCGGATCGACGGTGGTCAGCAGCAGCGTCGTCTCTTCGACAAACGTGCCATCAGTGACCGACAACGACTCGACGATGCCGGGTTCCTTGGCGCGCACCTCGATCCAGTCGATCATCTGAGGAACTGCGGTTCCCGTTCCACCAACCCTATCTCGAGCCTGACCTGCATTGTTCAACGCTGCGGTCGCAGCACGCAGTTCCGCTTCCTGTTTGGGGATGTCTGCCCGCAGCTCCGCAGCCTGCGCTGCCAGATCCGCGCGCTTGAAAGCCGCCTTCTCGAGCACCTTGATTCTTGCCTCCACCGCCGCGGATTTCGCGCGGGATTGCTCAAGCGAAGCGTTTGCCAGATCGACACGCGACTGCAATTCAAGCCACTTGGCCGAACGGAAGCGGTAGAGCAGCGTGCCCACCTCCACTTTGTCGAATTGATCGACCGCGAACTCAATGTGACCAGGCAACATCAATCGATATTCGCGTCGTGCGAGAGGTTGTAGTTCGAAAGAACCTGGCACGCGGATCGTGTTCGCCACATCCCGGCGTTCCACTTTCGCGAATGTGATGCCGAGGTTGCGCCGCACCGAGGTGGGAATATCAACGCGATTGGTCGGCTGCTCGCCAACCTCCTCCGCAGCCTCGCCGCTATCATCACTACCACGCTTGCAAGCGGGCAGGGTCAGACAGAGCAAGAGCACGGGGATGGGAAATAATTTGGATCGTTTCATGTCGTCAATTATTCTAGGTGTTCGACTTGCGGTTCTTTGGGCCGAGGAGGAATTGGATCTCGTTGTTCGTCCGGCTGTCCTCCGCCCGGATGTCGATCAGCTTCAGTCTCGCTTCGTGGGCACGCACCAGGCTCTCGAGGAGAACCAGGCTTCCGCCCTCGCCGAGTTCGACCAGTTTGCTCGCGTCGGTCACCTGGCGGTCGACCATCGGAACCAAGGAATCGTTCATCGCCTTGCTTCGAGCACGCACGCCGTTCAGCCGGGCTCGCAGGGCAGCGAGCCGACCCGTGATCTTTTCGTATTCGGTCTCGAAAGCCGCTTTCGCGACTTCGCGTTCGGCGCGGGCTTTGCCGATGCCGCCTTTGTTCGAATTCAGAATCGGCACCGGAATGGCTCCGACGAAACCGATCCGCGATTGGCCCTCATCGCTCTCGGCCTGCGGCCCAATGGTAACGTCAGGGTACTGCTTTCGCACTTCTCGCAAGAGCGTCTGCTCGGCTACCTCATACTCGCTGCGCAGCCGGGAGAGAGTGAGACTGCTATCGTCCGGAAGCGCACTGCCTGACACGCTCCGCACTGCCGTGAGAGCCGGGACAAGGTCAACGGGGGCTTCGGGTGACAAACCTAGCAACGCCCGGATCTGATACGCACCCTCGGCCACGTCGCCTCCAAGTTGTCCTAGCTCAGCGCGGCGACTCTCACGTTCGATGGAGAACAGGGCGGCTTCGGTCTTAAGAAGTTCACCCGCCTCTGCGAGTTGGGAAGTCGACTTGACGATCGAGTCCAAGGACTTGACGATCTGCTCGGTCTCCTGCAACCGGAGGCCTTGCGCCGACCATTCGACCCAGGCATCGCCCAGGTCTCGCTGCACCTTCCATTCCGCCTCGGCGAGGCGATCGAGTTCCGCGTGCATCTCGGCTTGAGCGCGTTTCTTTTCCACACGCAGTCGACCGGAAACTGGAATAGTGACGGAAAGCGCAGAGCCGACAATCCACGGATCCGGGACGCCCTTAGAAATCTTTAGCACGTCGAAGCTAAGCTCAGGATCGTCCCACAAGCCTGCATACTTGGCCGTCGCCTCGGCGACTCCAGCCCGCGAGCGTGCTACCCGAAGGTCAGGATTGAACACCAGCGCAACCAACTCACCTTCGCGCAATGTTAAACCGTCTTTGGGGTTGAAAGCTACGGTGTCCGGAATGGATGCCGCCAGGCTCTTCGCAAACGTGGCGACCGTCTCACTGGACACGCTCTGGGCTCGCCACGTCTTAGAGTGAGCCGGAAGGTCGATCGGGTCGGGTCGGTACGTCTTGCACCCCCCGAGCAACACCAGCGCTAGTGACATGGCGATGACATGCCAAGCCGCACAACGGGAATCTGAGTTAATACTAGATGGTTTCATTCTTAATTTTCGCATGGAGATCTCAAGGGCTGAGAGTTGGTTGAAGGATCAGCGCAACCAGTAGGAACGGCGACTTGTGTCATTCGTCCCCGCCTACCAAGCCACGTCACCACGTGCAGCATTCCGCGAGAGAATAGGTGATCCCCCAAACCAACGTGACAGAGCGCGAAGTGCCCGGCGCAACTGTCAGGATGATCCTTGAACCGATCTCGCAGAGATTGTGAAGGAGATAGTATTTTCTCCGCTGCGCAGGCTTCTAGCTGAGTAAAAGCCAACCCGGAAACTGCAAGGATGTTATGAAATTTGGACATTGGTGGGTAGACATGAGACGGTTGAAATTTGCAGATTACCGCCCGCGTCAAAGATTGGCGGCGAGGCAGAATGCGAGTGCCTGTTTGGCGAGAGTTGCGTGACTAACGTGATCACGCAATTTCATCGTGCCGCAGACAGTGCGGCATCAACGGGCACCAGAACTGATCAGGCTATCGCCTGAGAGTCAGTTCTTACGAGAGAGCCGGAGGAGCATTCGCACGAATGCTCGAAGCTAGGATCAACAGCCTTGGAACGGCCGGATCATGCGGGACCGCCTGTAAAAAATGTGGAGAGTCGGTTGACGCCCTTGACGCCCGACTCCACTCATCCGCCAAGACAAATAGCTGTGATGAGATCAGAAAGCCGCCATTCTCTGATGACAAATAGTCGCTCAGCGTCTTCGTCGAGCTTAGCGCGACTGCCGTCGAGTGCGTATCAGGAAGCGGGATCGGAGAGTCTTCACCTGACAGCGGCGCCTCATCGTGCTCCCCATGGGTCGCGTCACCATGATGGTGAGAGTGGGAGTGGGAGTGAGCAACGTCAGCCAGTTCAGTCCATTCCTCGTGATGATACGCAGCAGCCCACACTACCAACATGAGGGTAGCGAGCAGTTGCTTCACGTAGCTGTTCCTGAGGATAGACATCCAGCGCACCGGTCGCCTCGGAGCGAATTATTGTCAAGACCATTGTCTTGCGGGCTAGGTCGTCAATCCAAGAGTTGCTCGATAGCCAACTGACGGCCAATTACTTACAGAGGCGGCTCACCTGCTTTCAGGCAGAAGCGAGCACGTGTCCGCATATGGCTGGCAATCGGTCGCCTGCATCGAACTGGTGACCCTCACAATAGCAAACAGGTAGCGGAAGCTATGAGGGGCGGGCACTCTCACTGCGCGAAGAGATCGAATGCGGCTGCGAACGGAACGGTCGCTTCGACCTGCTTTCGGAAAACCTCGCCGAAGCGCTGGCGGATCCAGCTCAGCGCCATGCGCAAGGCGCCGACGGTGATTCCTAACCGAAGCGCGACCTCGTCTAGAGGTGGCACTCATTTTCCGTCCAGCCGAGGTAAGGACGCAGCTCAGTGAATAACGCGCCCTTTCCTCTGGCCACGTAGTCGCGCTCAAGCTCCGTCAAGGTCCGCTCGACGAGTGCCTTTGCCCACTGGCGGTCGAATCGTTCATCCTGTGAGACCACACTTAGCGGATCGGCGAGTTCGTCAGCATGATCGAAAGGGATAATCTCGTGAGCACCTCCACGTTTCAATCGCTCTTGCTTGCGGAGTGCATCGGTCACGAGCCGTTTCACTGCCACACAGACGTAGGTGCGCAGTTTGCCCTGCTCCCGCCGCGCTTTGAGGAACAGGTTCCCTCGCACCATCAACTGACGGAAGAACTCTTGGGCAAAGTCTTCAGCGTCCGGTTGCTCTGGCCGAGGTAGCGAATGTAAGCGTAGATCGGTTTCCAGTAGGTCGCACACAGGCTATCGATCGCCTGCTTGGCTGCTACGTTATCATTGCCTCTCGCCCTGCGAACCGAACTCCAGTGGGTATCGGGAAAGAGGGGTTCCATGGCTACTCGATGCACTCGAGGCTATCATCATTAGTTCTTTGGTTAGGTTGATTGGTTGGCTGCATTTCGAAAAGCTCTTTGTTAGTCTGTGTTCGCGTGGCTCGCGATCTGCTCTAGCAGGTTCTCGCCACCGCGAAGTTCTCTGGCTCTCGTCTCAAAGGTCGCTCCGTCCGAGGCGGTTGCTTACAACATCCCTTTCGAGGCGCGATTGCGCCCGTTGGCGATGATGGGTTTGGCGTCGTCCTCACGGTAGTAAACGAAACTCGAAAAGGCCTTGGCTTCGGGGAAGTTGCCGATGGCTCCTTTGGTCACCTCGGGAAGCGGGAAGGCTTCGGAGATCAGGTCGAGGTCTTGTCGGTCGCGCTGCTTGAGCAGTCGAGAATTGCCCATCACGCTCGAGCGCACGGGACTATCATAGAAACGTCCAAACTGTTGGATCACTGAAAAGACCCAGCAGTTGAACTTGCGCCTGCGCTCGTAAAATTCACGCGTGATGCGGTCGCCATCGGGGATGGCAAGGAAGGCGCTCAACTCTTCGAGAATCACACGCTTGCGCACATCTCGCCGCCGCGTCATGACTTCGTTGCGGACATGGTTGGTGATGAGGAAAGCCGCGACGGCTCGCAAGTCCTGCGCCGATTCTGGGATGTAGCCGAGTTCGAAGTGCGCGATGCGGCCAGTGAGATCGACGTTGTTCTCCCCGTCGAGGATCGCACCGTAGGTAGTTTCCGTAGCTGCACCATGGCTCTAGCAATTGAGCGAGGTGGCGAGCGTCTTCCCCACCACTTCCGTGCCCGTCCATGCTGAGCACCTCTTGGAGTTGGCCATGGCTCGGCATCTCGTGGGGTCGCATCGCTGCGAAGGCGAGCCGGAAGACGTCTTCACCGATCACTTGATCTTGTGAGGCGTTGGCGAGTTCCTCCTCTGTGATACTGGCGATCATCTCTGCATGCTCGCCAGTGCTGTCGTCGGCATCACGCAGATCAACGAAGGCCTCGATCATGGTCGCGCCTGGAGGCAGCTTCTCTTTTCGCCATTTGGTGAGGGCGACCGTGTCATGAACGAGTTCGTGGTTCTGGGTCGGGTGCTTGCGCTTCCAATCTTCGTAAAAATCGCGATAGAGCTGGCGGATCGCCCCTGACAGTTGCGCCCCGCGCAGGCGGTTCTTGTCTTCGTCCTGGCAATTACCCGCCATCAGCTGGCAGAGGGCGGTAGCGTTGGCAATCTGCAAGGATGTCAGCGGAAGGCCACTCGTATCGAGGTAGTTGAAGGTGAAGGAGCCGTTCGGTTGAATGATGATCGGCTCGGCGCCTTCGGCGACGGTCTGCGTGTAGATGCCGTAGGAGAGCTCCTCTTCGACGATGACTGTGTAGTCGTAGTAGGGTTCGGTCTGTGTCAGGAGATCGATCATGTTGACCGATTTACTTGCTCCACTCATGCCTTACATCACCCCGTGTTGCGGGGCTCCGCTAGCGAAGGTCTTGACACCAACGAGGTTGCCGTTGGCTCCGTCGTAGATGGCTTCTGCCTCGGCTAGGTCGCCGGTCGGCGTAGCCGAAACCGGCAGCAAATTAGCAAGGTTGGCGTCTTCGATGTAGTGCGAGAAGTCGTCGTATTTGTCCCAACACCAGCCTGGCAAGCTGGCATAGAAATAGTTGCGCTTACTCGTCGGCAAGGCCGGATCGTAGTACTTCGCCCCGTTGAGTTTCGTGATCGCGCTACGCAAGGCCGCGAGCTTGGCACGCAGGCCTGCCTTGTCTTGATCCCAGCAGCGGATGATGAACTGCGCCTGGTAGGGCAGGACTTCGTTCGACATAAGCCGCGAGATCTTCTGCCCTTTCTTCTGCATGGCAGCGAGCATGCGCAGCTTGGGCGAGTGCTGAATCGTGTTCTGCAATTTCTCATACGATCGAGTAGTCGAGCATGTCGAGTCGAGTGAGCTGACCGATCATCCCCGAGAACGTGGATTGAGGCAGGCTCTTCACCACCAGCATGCCGTGATAATAGCCGTCGAGGTAGAACCCCTGACCAGGTTTCGATAGAGGCGCGGCCTCCCCGTTGAAACAGTTCTCTACCAGGCTCTTGTCAGGATCGTAGAGGCTTTCGTAATCGATGTCTGAGCAGTCTGGAGCGGAGGCATTGAAGTAGCGGTAGAATTCTTCGAAGTGTTGCAGCTCGCTTAACGGAACAGCACTGTCTCCAAGGCCGCCGAAGATCTGCTGGAGAAGTTCGCCATACTGTTCGAGTTCTTTGCCGCTCGTTCCTAGCACGTAGTCGTATTTGTCGCGCTTGCTCCCCTTGGGAAGGGCGTCGGCCTCCACCTGAAGGGCGTCGGCCTCCACCTTGCTGGTCACATAGATGTTGAGCCGCTCGCGCCGCAGTCGCCGGTTTTCCATGTCGCGCCAGTAGCGCGTGAACCGTTCGTTACGCTGCCGCTTGCTCCACTCGTTGGTCGCTAGCGGCTTCGTCCTTTCGTAGTAGGCAAGCAGTTCACGTTGGTAGTCGGAATCGACCGACCAGTGAAACGGCATCCTCGCCCTGTCTTTGAGCGAGGCTAGCAAAACGCGAATCTCGTCTTCGAGACGATTGAGCCAGCCGACGTCGGCGTTCTCTGCGTCGGGTAGGTGAACGCGGAAGCCGCGACCGACATAGCCGCCCTTCTGCAATCCACGGTAGACGATGAGGTCGTCTATCAGGTGGCCATCAGTGATTTTTCCCATCGGTGTCGTCTGGTTGCTCGTTGGAGTTAGACTGCCTTGGGGGCGCGAAGAACGGTCGATCACGCGTCAGCCCGAGCCCGTCGAGCACTTGCCGCGAACGGATCGCCGGTCACTCGAAGAATTCTTTGTCGAAGCTCTTTGGCTTCCCCGACTTGAGCAGCATGACGTAGAGCGGGATGAGTGAAAGCGCTAACGACTCACCCAGACTGTAGTGAAACTGTCCGTGGCAGAGGCGAAACACGAGGAGGGCAAGCCCGCATCCGAGAACCATCCAGAGGATGTTGTTGCCCTCGAAGATGAAGATGACAGGCTTGGAATCTCTCCCCGCGTTCGCCTCATGGTAGCGTC
>JBLHKE010000177.1:0-11692 GCA_047619485.1 Verrucomicrobiales bacterium
CAAAGATGCGCAGGAATTTTAGCCAGCACCAAGGCAGATTTCAGCGATGATAGCGGGCTATTTGAGTTGGAAGCTAACGCGGGTGATGGCCAAAATAACCAGCAGATTGTAGGAGTTATTTACTGACGAGCCCTAAGCTGTCGATCCGCCGGCGAACAGCGGCTTGCGATGATGCCAGCAGCGTCTGAAAAATGCTGAACGTTTCGTTCGCCTGCAACTTCTCCGCCACCAGTTGCTGCACTGCCTTGTGTCGTAAGCTGGTTAGATCCCTCTCCATCGCCCGCAGTTGCTCCAGGCCCGGTTCAGAGCCGTCCTGTAGCTTTGTTAGGATTTCTTCGATGCGGACATAGTACTCGTCGATGCGATCCTTCTTCTTTTGCACGACCCACCTCCGCACCGCCATCACCACGCCCCACGCGGCGAAAGCGATCGACAGTAGGAGAGCAATCACCTCGGCATATTTGACCAGGAAACTTGGCTCATCCCTCCGGTAGTAGGCTTCTGCGCCGGGGTGTAGCGGATAGCTAAACAATTCGTCCGTAGATGGAGCTCGGATACGCCCCGCCGCAGGGTGCTGCCGAATCAGCTGCGCCCGGTTGTCGAAAATCGATCGGGTGATCTGGTTCACCACACGGTCCGGAAGATCCGCACGACACACCAACAATGACGGCACCGCGAGCGTCTGCACCGGTTCACGGGGACGGCCAAGTTCCTCGTCTTCGCTCGGGTAAGTATTAATCGGGATCACATACGGAGTCAGATTCGGGTAGTGCAACCGCAGGCCCTCGACCTCGCTTCCAACCTGCCCAGGTTTCCCGATACCCATCAGCCGCGCCTCACCTCCCGCCAGGGCGCGGCGGATGGCATCGGCACGCACACCAGCCACCACACACACAGCATCAACCTCACCGGTCAACAACTTCTCACAGGCGTCTGACATGTCAGTGAACACCGGATCGAACTCGCCCTCGTCGAGTCCGTAATGCTCAAAAAGGCGCAGCACCACCTGCAGCGTCCCGCTCTGTTTCGGCCCCACGGCAAGGCGCCGCCCCCGCAAGTCACGCAACTGCTTGGAGGCGGAATCGATCGGGACGAGAATGTGCAACACCTCCTCGTAGAGCGGCGCGATCAGCCGGACACCATCTCCGCCCGGCGTGCCATTCTGCAACAGGGCCAGATCACATTCGCCGCACTCCAGACGCTGCATACTCATCACACTGCCGTCGCTCGGTCTTGATTCGAAATTCAAACGCGGGTGATCCTTTCTCACGACTTCAGCAATCCCCTCCGCGAGCGGCTGGTAGATGCCGCCAGCTTGCCCGGTCGAGATCGAAAGTTGATACGATCGATTCTCCGCCCGAAAGAGCAGCAGCCAGGGCAAGACGACCAGCAATAGGATCGCAAGCCCAAACAAGATGGGTCGCAGGCGCCGGTATCGATCGGAAGAAAGGGGCATCGGAGTTCGTCTAATTGCAGCGGGGTCGACTAACAGGCACGGTGTTTGCAGTGGCAGCTCTCATCATTGACTCCCCGGTTCCAATCTTCGCTCATTGCGAGAATTTTAGAGAAATTACGCCGGCTTGCCAAGGGGATTCAGTCCACCAGACTTGCGGGACTGCGAGCGTAGCATTCCCATCTCACGATGACACTTGATGAACGATGTGCTGAGGCAAGCAAGCTGCCAGAGGAAGACCGCGGCCAACTGACCGCCTGAATCAACATCTCCAGATACGAGCTTCGATTCCAAGGTTAGTTGCCAATGCATTCATTGAATTTCTGTCCTTCAGCTGGCAGGATTTCCATTGCAAGAGTGAACACCAGAGCCAGAACATGTTCAAATCAACCGTTTGAGCCCTGAGGCTTGACGACCTATTGACACCACCTACGAGCTCGGCTACGCCGGTGCCATATTGTCACCAAATTGGGAACCGCCTATTGACTCTTCAGTCTGAGGATCACTGAAACCGCGCGCAGCTCGAAGAATCCGGAACTTAAACTTCCTGCTTCGACTTAAACTTTCGAAGGCATCAGCCTGGCGAGGGCTCATTTTTCGGGCGGACAGGAGTGCCCGAATTGCGATGTGGCAATGGTTTGCAACGTTGCCCGGCAGACGCTGCAGCGGCTTCCCACCTTTCCACTGCCGCGCCGCGGCAAAAAAAACCCCAGCAGCGCTTTCGCACTACCGGGGTTCTTGTGGTTCGCGACGCCTGCTGGGGTTAAGGCCAGCAGGCGCGCTTAGGGATCTGTCGTCCTGAGTCTTAGCTGAGTTCGGCGCGGGCCATGCCCTTCTCCTCTAGCGCTGCTTGCGCGGCGGCAAGCTTGGCGACTGGGATGCGGAACGGGCTACAGCTGACGTAGTTCAATCCGGCGCGGTGGAAGAACTTCACCGAATCTGGATCGCCACCGTGCTCGCCACAGATGCCGATCTTGAGTTTCGGCTTGGCCTTGCGACCGCCTGCAACACCTGCTTCGACAAGCTGGCCAACGCCAGTTTGATCGAGGCCGGCGAACGGGTTGACCGACATGATCTCGGCGTCCTGGTATTCCGGGAGGAACGAGCTGGAGTCGTCACGGCTGAGGCCGAGGCAGGTCTGCGTGAGGTCGTTGGTGCCGAAACTGAAGAACTCAGCGTGCTGCGCAACGTCCTCTGCGGTCAATGCGGCACGTGGGATCTCGATCATCGTTCCGACGGTGTATTTCAACTGGTTGGCGCGCAGACCGTACTTCTTACGGACCACTGCGGCTGCCGCGTCGATGACTGCTTTCTGGTGCTCGAGCTCTTTGGCGTAGGCGACGAGTGGAACCATGATCTCTGGGAGAACCTTGGTGCCTTTGGCCTGGACTTCAGCAGCAGCTTCGAGGATGGCCTCAACCTGTGCAGCAGTGATTGGCGGGTAGCTGACGCCGAGACGGCAACCGCGGTGACCAAGCATCGGGTTCTCCTCGTGGAGGGACTCGATGCGCTTGCTGATCGCAGCTGGGCTCATGTTGATCTTCTTCGAGAGATCCTTGATCTGAGCCGGCGTCATGGTGCCGATGAACTCGTGGAGCGGTGGGTCGAGCAGGCGGATGGTCGCCGGGCGACCGTCGAGTGCCTTGAAGATACCTTTGAAGTCCTTCTTCTGGAAGGCCTTGATCTTCTTCAATGCTTTCGCACGGCCGGCGTCGTCGTCTGCGAGGATCATCTCACGGACGGCGTCGATGCGGTCGCCTTCGAAGAACATGTGCTCGGAACGTGTCAGGCCGATGCCTTCTGCACCGAACTTGATGGCGTTCTTGACCTGCTCTGGCGTGTCAGAGTTGGTGCGCACACCGAGTTTACGGTGCTTGTCTGCCCAGCTCATGAGCTCGATGAACTTCTTGTAGGTCGGGCTCTTCTTGGCCGCTGCCTTGTTCTCGAGGAGACCTTGGATGACCTGCGACGGAGACGCTTTGAGCTCGCCTTTGTAGACGTTGCCGACGAAGCCGTTGATCGAGATGAAGTCGCCTTCCTTGAGGGTAACGCCCCCACCGGAAAGTGTCTTCTTGCTGTAGTCGATCTTCATGCTGTGAGCACCGCACACGCAGACTTTACCCATCTGGCGGGCAACCAGTGCGGCGTGCGAGGAAGCGCCACCTTCAGTGGTGAGGATGCCTTCTGCAGCGATCATGCCGCGAAGATCTTCCGGAGAAGTAGCCTGGCGGACGAGGATGACTTTTTGGCCAGTCGCGGCAGCTTTCACTGAGGACTCGGCGGTGAAGTAGATCTGGCCGGAAGCCGCACCTGGACCTGCTGGGAGGCCGTTGCCGATGATCTTGGTCTTCTTCTCGACGGCTGCGTCGAAGATTGGCGAGAGCAGGTGGCTGAGGTCGTCCGCTGGGATGCGGAGGATCGCTTCTTCCTTGGTGATGAGGCGCTCCTTGACCATGTCGAGGGCGATGTTTACAGCGGCGAAACCAGTGCGCTTGCCGTTACGAGTCTGGAGCATCCAGAGCTTGCCGCTCTCGATGGTGAACTCGATGTCCTGCACGTCGCGGAAGTGCTTCTCGAGGATGCCGCGAACTTTGAGTAGTTCCTTGTGCGACTTCGGAAGGTCTTTGGCCATCTCTGCGACCTGCTTCGGGGTGCGGACACCTGCGACGACATCTTCGCCCTGGGCGTCGATGAGGTATTCACCGTAGAACACGTTCTCGCCGGTGGCTGGGTCACGGGTGAATGCGACACCTGTGCCGGACGCTTTACCTGTGTTACCGAAGACCATCGCCTGAACGTTGACTGCGGTGCCCCACTCGGCTGGGATGCCATACTTGGCGCGGTAGACCTTAGCGCGGTCGTTCTCCCATGAGTTGAAGACGGCGTTCACGGAGCCGTAGAGCTGCTCCATTGGATCTTCGGGAAAGTTCTGGCCGCTGCGCTTCTTGATGAGCTTCTTGAACTCTGCGATCACCCAACGGAGATCTTTCTCCTCGAGGCCGGAGTCGTCTGCGACTTTGGCTTTCGCTTTGGCTTTGTCGAGGATGACCTCGTAGGGATCGTGGTGCTCACCTTCGTGTGCCTCAACGCCCATGACGACGGAACCATACATCTGCAGAAAGCGGCGGTAGCTGTCCCAAGCAAACTTGGCGTTGCCGGTCTTCTTGGCAAGTGCCTCGACGACGGTGTCGTTGATGCCGAGGTTGAGGACGGTGTCCATCATGCCCGGCATCGACTCGCGCGCGCCGGAGCGGACGGAGAGCAGCAGCGGGTTGTCGAGGTCACCGAATTTTTTGCCCATGACTTCCTCGATCTTGGCGATGTTCGCTTTGATCTCGGCGTCGAGAGTCTTCGGGTAAGTGAGTTTGTTCGCGTAGTAGTGAGTGCAAACCTCGGTGGTGATCGTCATGCCGGCTGGCACGGGGAGACCGATGTTGGACATCTCTGCGAGGTTCGCGCCCTTGCCACCAAGGAGAGCCTTCTGCGAGCCATCGCCGTCGGATTTCTTGCCGCCGAAAAAGTAGACGTGCTGGTTCTTTTTAGGAGCGGCGCTCTTGCGCTTAGCTGCTTTTTTCTTTGCTGCTTTCTTAGCCATTTTGTGGTACTGTTAGTAGGTCTCTTGTGGTGGTGTTTTCTAGTGAAAAACCCCTGAAATTCCGGAGGGAAAAAGGGGACGGAACTTTAGACGATAAGGGTTTCCTGTCAATTAAGGCTTTCTGGGCGAAATCGGGATCGCTCCCGACGTGATTTCCTTGCCCAGATGGCATCATCGACTAAGCTCCCACAACCCCACCCTATGGACACCGAACTTCCTGAACACTCCTTGCCCGCTACCGGCGCCCTAGCCGATCTGCCCCCCGAGATCAGACAGCAGTTGGCTGCGGCTGGCGATTTCGTCACTTTGCCCGAAGGCAGCTACCTCGCCATCGAAGGGCGCCAGCCTGAGTTCCTCTATGTCATTCTCACGGGCTCGGTCGCGGTGCGCTGCCATTCCCACGGGGAGACCATCGATCTCGCCGAGCTCGGTGCGGGCGAGACGGTCTGCGAGATGTCGGCAATCAATCCACACATTTCAAAATCGACGGTGCGCACTAACCAAGAGACGCACGTGTGGCAGATCAAGCAGGAGGAGTTCAGAGCATTCATGACGGGCGACCCGGCAGTGGGACTGGTGATCATGACCGCATTGGCGAAAGAACTCTGCCGCCGCATCCACCAGGACAGCGAACGCACGATGCACATGGTGGACGAGGTCCACACAGCTTCCTACGAAGCGGATATCTAATCGGCCTCGCCACAGGTGGCAGGAAGATTGATGCTCGGGAGAGATCAACAAAGCGCATTTTTGGACGGCAAGAATGCCGACGAACTCCCGGGATCGGCAATCGAGGCGCTGCCGGGAGTTCATCAATCCACCTAACTCTGCTCCGAACTCTTGCGCGGGCTGCGCCTCCGACTTCCAGAACGGCGCCGGCGGGTCTTCTTTTTCGGCTCGGAATCCCCACCCTCAGCCTGCGGCTGGCGCGAACCGGATCTGGAACCAGAGCGATCCGACCTCGATCGGGAGTTGGAGCTGGTAGATTTTTTCGGACGTTTCCTCTGCGGATGTTTCTTCCCGCTTGAGCCGAGGACTCTGAAATCGAGGAAATTCTGTTCGATATCAACCCGCGCAACCGTGACCTCGAGTTCGTCACCGATGCCGATGCGCCACTTCGGGTTGCGGCTGAAGAAAGCGTTCTGACCCGAGTCGAAGTAACCGCCCTCGTCGCTGTCCGGCAGGTCGCCGAGGCGCACAAGACCACCGATAAAGTAGTCACTGAGTTCGATGAACACACCCATGCGGCGGACGTCGATGACGGTGGCGCGGAAGGTTGGCGAACCGTCTTTCTGCGCGGCTAGACCGGCGAAGTATTCGAGTTCCTTCAGCTTGCGCGTGGCTTTCTCTGCCTCGGCCGCGGTGCGCTCGGTGACAGACAGACGCGCGGCGATGTCTTTGATCTTCGCCAGCTTGGGCGTCTTGAATTTCTTCGAGTCGGTCGGCGCCATCAGGCGGCCGAGCACGCGGTGCACGATGAGGTCAGCGTAGCGCCGGATCGGGCTGGTGAAGTGCGTGTAGTTGACCTTCGCCAAGCCGTAGTGGCCAACTGGGATCTCGCTGTAGGCGGCGCGCTTCAAGCTGCGCAGGAGCGCGATCTTGATGGCGTGTTCCTCGTGCATGCCCTCGGACTGCTCAAGGAGCTTCTGCACCTCGTCCCGATTGGTGAGATCACCGACGCGGATGCCGTAGGTTCTGACGTTCTCACGCAACTCGTTGAGCTTGTCCGCGTCCGGATCTTCGTGGATGCGGTAGATCGATGCGGCGAGGCGATCTTTGGTCGCCTTGGCGACGGCCTCGTTGGCGATGAGCATGAACTCCTCGATGAGCTGGTGGGATTCATCATAATCGATACGCACTAGGCCGATGGGCTTGCCCTTCTCATCAAGTTCGACTTTCACTTCTGGGAAGTCGAGATCGAGGCCGCCGTTTTCGAAGCGGCGTTTGCGCAGCAGCGAAGCGAGTTCCCATGCGGTTTTTACCAAGGTGGTAACATGGTCTTCTTCTTCCGATTTGATCAGCTCGATTGCCTCTTCGTAGGTGAGTCGCTTCTTGCTGCAGATCACGGCGGAGATGAAGCGCACGGCGGTCTGGTGACCATCCTTATCGAAGCGTATGATGGCGGCGCGGGTGAGGCGGTCGACATCCGGCTTGAGGCTACAGAGGCCATTGCTGAGTGCCTCTGGCAGCATCGGGATGACGCGATCGACCAGGTAGACGCTGTTGCCACGCGCCTGGGCTTCGCGGTCCAACTCCGTGCGCGGCTGGACGTAGTGAGAGACGTCGGCGATGTGCACCGCCAGCTCCCAGCCACCGTCCTCGAGGCGCTCGACCATAATCGCGTCATCGAAGTCTTTGGCATCTTTTGGGTCGATGGTGAACACGTCGCGATCGCGCCAGTCCTCGCGCCCTTTGAGGTCTTTCTTGGTGACGACGGTCGACATCTCAGCGACCTCGGCATTCACCTCGTCGGGGAAGTCCAGTGGCAGGTTGTGTTTGTGGATGATCGACAGGATATCGACGCCAGGTGTATCCGCCATGCCGAGCACTTCGATGATATGACCACGTGGCGAGGAATCGCGCGAGGTCCAGCTGTCGATCGTGACGACGACTTTCTCGCCGTCCTTTGGTGCTGGATCCGGGAGTTCGTCTCGCTTGAGTTCGATGCTCGGCGGCAGGGTCACGCTGTCCGGCTGGACGTAGTCGAACTTCTTCTGGCTGCGGTAGGTTCCGACGACGTTCGAGCGCTTGCGCTCGATCACTTTCACCACACGACCCTGCTGGCGGTCGGCACCCGCTTGGGCGCGCTTGCGGCGCTCGGGGTCTTTGATGTTTTTCAGCCACGGCTTCTCCTCTGGCTGACTATCCAGCGCGATGCTGACGCGATCACGGTCCATCGCGATCCCGGTGTACTTTGCCGGGATGAGGATCCAGCGCGAGTTCTCGCCCTGGGATTCGTCGGTGACGAAAGCGTCGCCGCGTTCCTGGAATCGGATCGTGCCGATGATCTCACCGCCACCACTGCTGGAGGCAACGCCTTTCTTGCGGATCGAGTAGCGACCTTTCTTGCCCTGCTTGATGCGACCGTCGGCTTCGAGTTCTTTGAGGATCGAACGGAACAGCTTGCGTTCTTTCGATTCGATATCGAGTGTCCGCTGAAGCTCGGAGTTGTCTTGGGCTTGGTAATTTGCTCCCTTGAGGTGCTTTATTAGCAGCTTGCGGAGCCTTTCTTTGGCTTTCATTTTAATCTAGAAATTTGGGGTGTTTTGGTTTGGTAACGAAAGAGAACGGAATCGTTCCGATCTTGAGGGGAAATGGACTCACCGACCAACAGCTTTGATTAAGGTGGCGGGGTGAGTGTTAGCTTCCTGAGAAATCCACCAGCGAAATGCTGCGCGCCTCTCTTTCTTGAACGGGTAATCAATAATGCAGATTCACTCTCTGCCAAGTAAATTTTTCGAGACACTCTCGCTACAACGCCAGCGGCAGCGCTTCTCAGTAGCCACCGAGGCTTTATTTCGGCTTTACTTCATTTTAGTAACTATTAGTGTTACGGTTTAGTTAAGCTCCTGTTTGGATCGGGAGGATACAGATTGAATTAGCCTGATCGATGTCGTCTCCCTCCCTCACTTTGCAGTGCCGCCAATGCAGCGGAATTTTTGCCACACCAAAAGTCGACTTCACCAGCCTCGTGCAATGTCCACACTGTGCAGCCGCCGCGCCCGTGATGGAGTTTTCTGCACTGCAGGAAAAACCTAGCGAGGAGCCAGAAGTGGGGCAGTCGGTGAGCCCGAGCCCACCCCTCCCTGCGGAACCAGACCCTGATCCCAGCCCGGCACCGAAAAAAGAAGGCACCTATCAAGTGCGCGGCAAGTGGTTGCAGTTCGATTGCCCCCACTGCGTGCGACCGATGCGCCTGGTCATCGAGGACGCGGGCGGCCTGGTCGATTGCGCACACTGCGGATTGGAGCTGGTCGCGCCCGATCCAGCGATCGGTCGTGGGGCACGACTCTCACGCGCGAGCGAGGGTAGGGTCGGCTCGATTTCGCGTTTTAACTTGCGCGATTTGCGTGGCGATCAGCTGGAGCATTCGAAATCAAAGGAGGAAGAGGAGGGCGATCCCTACGCGCCGTTCGAGCAGGACGATGAAGACGAGTTCGAAGAGCAGGAGACGCTCGACCCCAATCATGCCCTCACACGCGCGGCAGCGAGTGAACCGACCGAACGCACCCGTGCGGTGAAGGCGCTCGATACAGCCAAAATCGGGAGTTCGTTCCGACGCCGGGAGGTTCTCGCCCAACAGGCGAATGCCGCCAGCGACACCGACTGGGATCCGACCGCCGTCCCGCGACCATCATTCGGCGAGAGCCGCCAAGACCGCTACGGTTTCTGGATCGCCCTCGGCGTCGCCTCGTTGGTGATGATCGGAATTGTGGCGATGGTCGTGAACGAGGCGGGCAAGTCCGGCAATGTGTTTGACGGGGCGCAACTCAGCCAGATCCAGACGGCGAAGAAGGAAAAGAGTGCCAGATTTCAAGCGTCTTTCGACATGGCCAAGGCCGCATTCGCCAGCGCTAGTTGGGAAGACTTGGCCGCCCACGTGCGCGAACCAGAGCGGGTCGTGCCACTGATGCGCAGTTACTATGCTGAGGAGCGTTACGAAGCGATCGAACTAAGCGATTTCCACGCACCAATCGCGGTGCAGATCGGCTCGATCGCAATGCACGAGATGAAGGTCACCGAAGCTTCGGGAAAAACTCGCACCATCGTAATCGAGCAGGCTGAGGGTGGCGCGAAGATCGACTGGGAGTTGATGGTCAACCTGTCGCGACACGACTGGAACCAGTTTTTGGAAGCGCGGCCAGAGAAACCGCAGGAGGTGCGGGTGATCGCGTCGCGCTCGTCGGTACTGGATCGATATTTCACAGACGCCGGCCTGACTCGCGATGAGGCCATAGGCATCCGGCTGTGGCACGGCACCGCAGACAACCACTTCGTGATCCTCCCAAAGGAGAGCGAGATGGCCAAGAAGATGAGTGAGATTTTGCAGTGGGATTCCGGGCGCAAGATCATCCTCAAGGCCTCGTTCGATACGAGGTCTGAACTCAACGACCGTCTGCGCATCGACAGTTTCGTGCAGACCGGTTGGGTGATCGAGTAGCCTGGCTAGCCCAAATGCCTCATCGCGTGGGCTTTAGGTTAAGAAGGGCGCAGTCCCGTCTACGCATCGCCGGTGCTCTCGACGACACCCCAGACCCCCTTGGATCCCGTTCGCGCACTGGCCATCAGAAAATGGGATCGCTTCGGCGGACGCAGCCTAAAGTCTACGCTACAGCGCTACGCCCCCCCCTAACCCAGGAATTTTCCGGGGTTGAGGATCCCCTTCGGATCCAGCGCGCCTTTCAAGCGATGGTGCAAGTCGAGCGCACCGGCATCGATCGCGTCGGCGAACCAGCGCTTTTTCGCGACGCCGATACCGTGCTCTCCACTGATTGTCCCACCGAGTTGCAAGACCTCGCGGAAAAGTTTGTCCAGCGCCGCGTCTGCCCTTTCGCGCACCGCTGGGTCATCGATCTCGTCGACCATGATGTTGACGTGGATGTTGCCATCGCCCGCGTGTCCGAAACAGGCGATCGGAAAACCGCATTCGGCCTGCAATCCTTCACAAAAGGTCACTAGCTCGGTCAACTTACCTCGCGGCACTACGATGTCCTCGTTGAGCTTCGTCAGGCCCGTAGCGCGCAAGCTGTAGGAAAAGGCGCGGCGGATATCCCACAGCGCCTCGCAGCCCTCCTCCGTGTCAGCGCTCGTCACGCTCAGGGCACCGAGCGCTTCCAGCTTCGACACTAGCGCGAGGCGGTCGAGCTTGACCGAATCCGCTTGGCCATCGATCTCGACCAGAACGTGCGCTTCGCCATCCGGCACCATCTCTCCGCCGACGTGCGCACGCGCCGCCGCCAAGGTGAACTTGTCTGAAATCTCTAGTGCGGCCGGCAAGAAACCCGCCCCTAGGATGCCATCGACCGCAGCCGCCGCCTGGGAAAATTTAGAAAACCCAGCCGACAACATCGCACGCGCTGGCGGGTTCGGGATCAGGCGCGCCGTGATCTCCGTCACGACCCCCAACATCCCCTCCGAGCCGACAAACATCCCGATCAGATCAAAGCCAGTCTTGTTCTTGTGACAGCGACCACCGAGCTTGGCGACCGTCCCGTCGGCGAGCACCACCTCCAAGCCGAGGATGTAGTGGCGCGTCACGCCATACTTCAAACAGCGCGGGCCACCGGCATTGGTCGCAACATTGCCTCCGATGCTGCACTCCTTCAGGCTCGCCGGATCTGGCGGGTAGAAATACCCGACCTCGCGCGCGGCGCCGAGGAGGTCGCCGGTGATCACCCCCGGTTCGACCACCGCAATCCCATCGCGCGGATTGATCTCTTTGATCTTCGTCATCCGTGCAACCGAAAGAGAGATCCCATCCTTGGCTGGAACAGCGCCACCGACGTAGCCGACCCCCGCGCCGCGCGGTGTGACCGGGATCTCGTGCTCGTTCGCGAACTTCATCACTGCGGAGACATCCCCAACGCTAGTTGCAAAGACGACGACCGCCGGTTCCTGGCGATGGAACCACTTGTCGATGCTGT
>JBLHKE010000178.1:0-11674 GCA_047619485.1 Verrucomicrobiales bacterium
AAGGATGCCGCGAAAAAGGGGCCGAAGTTCGACGCGATCTTGCTCGACGTGGACGACGGGCCGACCTCGCTGATCCAACCACAAAATATTCAACTATATGGCAACGACGGCTTGGAGGTCATCAAGCGGGCACTGACCCCCGGCGGGCGGCTGGCGATCTGGGCGGCGGTCGGTGAGCCAAAGTTGTTGAATGCGCTGGGGCGTGCGGGCTTCCGGACAGAGGAGGTCGCCTGTGCCAAACACGCGCGTGCGAAGCGGCAGAACCACCGCATCTATCTCGCGGAAATGCGGTCGTAGCGGTGCCGGCAGGAGTGCCCATTGGCGCTAGGCGATGATGTCGTGCAGCACGCGCCCGGCGACGTCGGTGAGGCGGAAGCGTCGGCCGCTGTGCTTGTAGGTGAGCTTCTTGTGGTCCATCCCTAACAGGTGCAACATCGTAGCGTGGATGTCGTGAATCTCGACGGTGTCCTCGGCTGCCTTGTTGCCGATCTCGTCAGTGGCACCGTAGCTGGTGCCTCCCTTGGTGCCGCCACCGGCCATCCAGTAGCAACCCGCGTGTGGGTTATGGTCGCGACCGGTTGGCTTTCCGCCGGAGAGTTGCGAGACTGGCAGGCGCCCAAATTCGCCGCCCCAAACGACGAGGGTGTCTTCGAGAAGGCCGCGTTGCTCGAGATCCGCTAGCAGGCCGGCGATCGGTTGGTCGGTCTCGCCGGCGAACTGGCTGTGGTTTTTCTGGATGTTACCGTGGCCGTCCCAGCTGCGCGCGTTCTCCATCCCGCCGGAGTAGATCTGCACGAAGCGCACCCCGCGTTCGACCATGCGCCGCGCCATCAGGCACTGGCGTGCGAAGTGGCTGCAGTTCTTCTCCTCGAGGCCGTAGAGTTTTTTGATGTGCTCGGGTTCGCTGTCGACCTCGAAACACTCAGGCGCCTCGCTCTGCATGCGGTAGGCGAGTTCGAAACTCTTGATGCGCGCGGCGAGTTCGGATTCGCCCGGGTGGCGTGCCTGGTGCTTGGAGTTGAGCTGGCCGATGAAGTCTAGCTGCTTGCGTTGTTGTGCGTCTGTTAGGGAAGCGATGCGTTTCAGGTTTGGGATCGGCTCACCTTTCGAGCGCACCCAGGTCCCCTGGAATGCGCCGGGGAGAAATCCGCTGTTCCAGTTAGCGGCGTGGCCTTTGGGCAGGCCGCGGTTGAGCGGGTCGCTCATCACCACGAAGGCTGGCAGGTTCTGGTTCTCGGTGCCGAGCCCGTAGGTCGCCCAACTGCCGACGCAGGGGTGTCCCATGCGCGTGACACCGGTGTTGGCCATGAAGAGGGCGGGGGAGTGGTTGTTCGACTGCGTGTGAAACGATTTGATAAACGCCATCTTATCGACGTGCTGCGACAGGTGCGGGAACAGCGACGACGCCCACATGCCACTCTTGCCGTGCTGCTTGAACTCGAACGGTGACTTCATTAATGGCCCGACGGCTTTGTCGAAAAAGCCGGTGGTCGCGTCGAAGCCCTCGAGCTTCTGGCCGTCGGCTTTGTCGAGCCCGGGCTTGTAGTCCCAGGTATCGACGTGGCTCGGGCCACCGTTGATGAACAACCAGATCACCGCCTTGGCCTTCGCCGGGAAGTGCGGCTGGCGCGACGCCATCGGGTTCGGGCCAAGCCCGGAGTCGGCGGCTAGTCCTTGCTCGGCGAGCATCGAGTTGAGCGCTAGCATGCCGATGCCGCCACCAGCGATCTTGAGAAGTTCGCGGCGAGAGTGGGCGGGTTGGATGTTTCCGCAGTGGTCGGGGTAATTCATGGCGATCAGTTAAAAGGGGGGAGTGGCACCAAAAAACTAGCCGAAAATCAAGCGATTGTCTGCGCAAATCGGCCACTTCGAGCCGCCTCAATCTGGCTGCCGACTCACCGTAGCCTCGACATCTTTAAGCGTGTTGCATTTCGGCAGGATGCCGAAATGACGGCGATTCACGCCCGTGGAACGGTTGGCTCGCTGCCGAATTATATAAAAACGGTCCCTTTGAATTGTTCCTCAGGCTCGACGAGAACCCCCCTTGTAGTGCCCGCCAACCAAATGTTCCACGAGCTGGTGCCTAGTATCGAAGCGCACCGTGGGAGAGTGACGGTGAGATAATGGGGTCGAAACAGGTCTCTAGCCAGATGGGGTCACGGCATCGACCTTCAAGTCGCGCAGCACCCGTAGCTCGCCCCACTGCGCGCCCTTCATCCGGCGCCCACCATTCTTTCGTTTGCTCCCGAATGCCTCCCGCTGCCGTTCGAAGAACGCGTTGATGAAACCCTGGCTGCCGAATGCAACTCCATCCGTCATGTAGCGAACCCGGCAGCGCAAGACCTGCGCCACCGTAAGCTTGCCGCCGGCTGCCCACACCGCCTCGATTTCGCGCTGCGTGAACCCGCCTTTGAATTTTACCACGCCGTCTGCCGCCGCCCCGTCCTTTACTTCCTGCCCGACACCGAACAGGTAATCGCGGTAGCGATCGGCCGCCTTCGCCCAGCTCTGAGTCTTTCCAAATGCGATCGCCGCGATCAGCCCTGACCTCGCCAGGCGCATCCCGCCGACCGCCGCCGCGTAGCTGCACCAGCGGTAGTCCTCAGGTCGCCTCACCATGCCGGCGCGGATCGGGTTGAGATCGATGTAGGCGGCCACCGTGCGCAGGGCTTCTCCCGGCTCGACGAGCACGCTTTTAAAACGCCCTTCCCAGAGCGTGCCGGTGCGGCCAGATGAATGATTGTAGGCGAGCGTGAAGCGCAGCTTCAGTTCTTTCATGAAGGCGGAAAGATCAAACAGGCGCGCCCGCACTCGTACGGCGATGCGTTCGATCCCGACGACGTTGTTTGCCTTTCGGCAGTCGTCCAGTTCGCGCAGGAGGAACTTGGTCGACTGCTCTCCCGAGAAGGCCGAGAGTTTCGCTAGCACGTCCTCGTCAGATAGATTGGCGAGCGCCTCCTCGCGGTCCGGAATTTCAAGCAGGAGATGAAAATGGTTGCCCATGAAACACCAAGCCAGCGCCCGCAAGCCGCTGAACTTGAGTTGCTTAAGAAAAATCTTCCGGAAGGTCTCCTTCTCCTCCTCGCCAAACAGGATCTCCCTCCCAGCCGTCCGAGAAACGACATGCACAAAACGAGCCCCGTCAGGAGCCTCCCGGCCGGCGAGGGTATTCATCAAAAACTTCCGCGTCTTTCTCATGATATTCATGATGGGTTCTTCAAGTCGATACGTCAAGCAGTTAAATGCATAGGGTCTGTCCCTTTGAAGGGTAACTCGCGACGAGATGAGTGGAGTTTTCCACGCCGTTGAGGGTAACTGCACCGGGCGGCCGCGCTAGATTAAGTGCATAGGGTCTGTCCCTCTGAATGGTCTCTCTGAATGGTCTTGTTGAAGGGGCACTGAGCGTTGAGGACGATCGACCAGCGGGTATCGGGGAAAAGGGCCTGTGCGGGTTCTTTTTCGATGGGGCAGAATCTTGTGCTCCGTGCATCGAAAGGCAAGGGGTTCGGTAGAGATTCGGCTGTGCGGGCGACCTTGGCGATCCGCGGAGATTGGAAATCACTGAATTGGGTCAGCTGTGCAAATGGCGCCACTGCGATAGACGAATGGCTCAACCGTTCGCCTTACCTGGACGACTGGTGCCGAACAGCGATTTCAGATCGGTCACCTTGGTGAGAACGAGCTGGCCACTACGTTCGCTGCTGTTGCCGCTCAGGGTGATCGGGGTGCCGACATGGTAGGCGAGGTTGAAACCGTGGAAGTCGCCGAACCCGACCTCGATCCTGACCGGTGGTTTGTCTTTCACATCGATGTAGAACACCTTCGCCTCATCGAGGTTGTCCGACATCCGCAAGCGGCCCTGCACGGTGATCTTGCCCTTGCCGAGCCTCACCCAGCTCTCGAACGGGCGCTCGCGGTACTCTTCGAATGCACCGCCGTCGAGACCTGGCAACGGCGCTGATGCGTTTGCGTAGGAGCCGGAATCGACACCGAATTTCTGTAGCAGCGAGAGGTGGAGTCGCCCAAGTTCCTGGTTCTCCGAGTAGCGCAGGTAGCGCCCGGTCTTGAGCATGCCGCCACCTTTGCCGGCCAGCACGATCGGGATTCGCTGGGCGGTGTGGTTGTCGCTGTGACCCATGCCGGAGCCGAACATTACTACGCTGTTGTCGAGCAGCGAGCCGTTGTGATCCCTATAGGATTTCAGCTTGGTCAGTAGGTAGTCGAACTTCTCCATGTGCCACAGGCTGATCTTGAGTAGCGCATCGATGTTCGACCGGCTGAAGTGGCGGAAGAAGTGCGACAGGTAGTGGTGCTGTTTTTTGATTCCGAGGAAATCGAAGATCATGCGGCTGTTGCTGTTGCCGAGCATGTAGGTGATGCAGCGGGTTGAGTCGGTCCACAGTGCCATCGCGATGATGTCGAGCATGGCATCGACCTGTTCGTTGAGGTTGCTCGAGCTCTCGGGGCGTTTCAGGCTGGAAAAATCGACGCGCTGGGCACTGGCGAGCGGTGCTAGGTTTTCCAGTCGCTGTTCGGTCTCGCGCAGCACGGTGAAATACTCGTCGAGCGTCTCACTGTCTTCGCGCCCGGATTTCCGCTGCAGCGCCTTGGCATCGTCGCGGACCTTGTCGAGCAGGCTGGAGAATTCCTCGCGCTGTTGCGGGTCGCGCATCGGGTTGCGGAATAGTTGGTCGAACACCATTTGTGGATCGCTCTCCCGCGGGATCGGGTCGCCGTTCTCATCGTATGAGATGTAGCTGCAACCGATCTGGTTGGTGAAAAGCCCTTCGGTGGTGAGCTCGAGTGAGCGGTGGGCGGTCTTGCCTCTGATCTTGTCGGCAATCAGCTGGTCGACTGACGCCGACTTGCTGTTTTTGTGGTGGCCGCTGAGGAAGCGGCGGGTGGAGTTGCTGTGTGACGAGAATCCGAAGTCACCCATGTTGTCGAGGATCAGCAGGTCATCCTTGTGTTTGGCGAACGGCGCCATCAGCGGGGACATGCGGAAGTCGTTCTCGACGCCGCCGTTGATATTCCACGACGGAGGGTGCACACCGTTCGGCTTGAACAGGGTGACGAAGCGCACCGGTGGTTTCGCATCGCCCGCGAGGTCGCGTGACTCGGCTTTCGCGCTGGCCTCCATCAGGTTGAGGAACGGCAGCGGGACGAGCGCTCCGGCCGCGCCGCGTAAAAATGTCCTGCGGCGGATGTCCCATTTCTTACTCATGATTTTTTTTGGTGTCCTCGATGATCGTCTCCCGGAATGGTAGGCTATTGGCGATCTGGATGAAGAGATTTTCCCAGCTCCCGTCCTCGGCGCAAAGGTTCTTCGTGATGGCGTCCACCGTCGGCTGATCAGCGCGTACCAGCTTTCTGCAGAGGGCAAAGGCGAGCGTGCGTTCGACGATGTTGCGCACGACGGTCTCCCGCTGGCTCGTCATCAAGATGGTCTTCAGTTCGGCGAAATCGTTAAACGCCTCTCCGCTAGGCAGTTTTCCAGATGTATCCACCGGTCTGGGAGGCTTCTTCGCATTGCGGCGGTCCGATGCCAAGGTGAACTGTCCGTTGATGTCATACGCGTCGAGGGCGAACCCGAGCGGGTCGATTTTCTCATGGCAACGCGCGCAGGTGGTGTCGCTACGGTGCTGCTCGAAGCGCTCGCGGAACGAGAGATTTTGCCCGCGCGGGCTCGGTTTGATCGCCGGGATGTCGGCCGGGGGCTCACCGAGCTGCACTCCGAGAATCTGTCGCAGCATCCAGGTGCCGCGCTGGATCGGTCCGGTGTTCATGGTGAGGATCCCCGGCATGGTGAGGATCCCGCCCCGTCCTTCTGCGTGCTGCAGCGTGAGCCGCTGGTTGGGGGTACGCGTCCGCTCGATCCCCTTGGCAATCGAGTAGCGCTCCATCCGCTGGCGATCCTTCCCGTAGAAACCTGAGGTGCCCTGATTGACAAAGGTGATCTTAGAATCGATGACCTCCATCACCGGGCGATCTTCGGTAAATAGGTAGTTGAGAAAATCGATCGGTTGGCTCTTGAGGGCGTGGTGTCTGATCGGATCCTTCCTGAGCAGTTCATCGAGGTTGGCGACCAACAGCCACTGGACGCCGAAGCTCTCCGCCAGACGGCGCGCCTTGGGGGAAGCCAGCATGCGGTCGACCTGCGCGGCGACGACCTTCTGATCTGAAAGGGAGCCGTTTTTCGCCAATCTAGTCAGCTCTTCATCCGGCCGATCTTCCCACAAAAAATAGGAGAGCCGCTCGGCCAGCTCGAAGGCATCGACCGGCTGCTGCCTGCCGGGCTCGCCTTCCATCAGCAGGCCACGGTAGATGAATGCTGGCGACATCAGCACCGCTTTCAGCTCGAACTTTGTCGCTGCGATCAATGCTTCGCCGTGCTTGCCGTCCACCGCGGTGATGATCTTGGCCAAGGTATCCTCCTCCACAGGACGTCGCCACGCGCGCGGGACAAACTTGCGGATCAGGGCCTCGGCCTGGGCTGTGGAGAAATCGGCGAGCGTCCAGTCCCCAGGCAGTGGCGAGCCGCAATGATCGGCGAGTTGCGTGCGGCCGCTGTTGGAGAAGAGCCGCTCGAGGGCGGCGCTCGCAAGCTGCGAATACTGATCCCAGATCACCGTCGAGAGTCGTGCGGCGTGGGTGTCGTTGACGAAACCGCTCTTGCCTGGCGGGTCGGTGGGCAGGAGTTTCATCACCAGTGATTGCTCGCCGAGGACGGTCTGTTCGGCCGGGGCGATTGCGACGTTGAGCTCGAACCCGAACAGCGAATGCAATGTGTTGCGGTACTCCGGTGCGGAGAGTCGACGCGGCCGGAACACCGCGGGGCGCGACTCGACCGCTACGGCGAGGCGCCGCTGGTGCCAGTTGAGGATGGTCTGTTTTTCTTCCTCGCTCAGTTGCGGTTCATCCTCCGGCGGCATCTCGCCCTCCTCGAGCACCTCCGCCACCGTCGCCCACAACTCGAACTGGGCGTCGGCATCCGCCTCGGTAAAGATTTTCGAGAAATCGACCTTGCCCTTCACCTTCTCCCCGCCGTGGCACTTCAAGCACGAGCGCTCGAGGATCGGACGCACATCTCTGTCGAACCCCGAAGAGGATCCGAGGAACAAGGTCTGCAATAAGAGTGCGCAATAGATTGGTCGCATTGGCTAGCAGGAACGTTTCCGTACAATTTTGCGCGGATCAATTAGAATACCACCTCAGTCCGTGTCGAGGCCGGTTGGTAGTTCCAAGGATCGACGTGGTTCCGATTGCCATAGATGGGCAGTGCGATCACGGCCTCGTGCTCCGATATGTCTAAACCGTTATTGGCTGAAATTTTGGATTGCCGTAGTTGTGATATCTCTAATGATCGCTAGCGCGTATGCCGGTATCCTAACATTGGCGCAGATCTGAGTGGCTCACTGGACGGTCTGCGGTTGCGATTGCCGTCCAGCATGTCGGTGGGAGCTGCGCTCCCTGATTGCAAATCTACCCTCCCAGCCGGGGAGCTTGGGGCGTCTCGCCCAACACTGAAGCGGCACGGGGCGAGACGCCCCGTGCTCCTTGGCGACTACTCCACGTAGATGAATTCGTTGGCGCTCATCAGGGCGCCGCAGAAGTCGGCGAGAGCTTTTTGCTGATCGCCGTCCGGCTGGTGTTGGGCGCGGATGAAGGATTCACCTAGGGCGATCTCGTCGCGCGAAGGCTGGCGCCCGTAGGCGAGCTGGTAGGCTTTGACTACGGGTTCGTTCTCGCCCGCAATGCGCTGCGCGAAGCCTTCGGCCATCTTGCGAAACTGCGGGTGGTTGATGAAGATTAAAGCCTGGCTTGGCGTCGTGGTAATGGCGCGGCGGCCGAGGCTGGTGAGCGTGTCTGGCCAGTCGAACATCTGCATCGTCGGCACGAGCTGGCTGCGTTTCACCATGAAGTAGATGCTGCGGCGCTTGGAGTTTTCGTCCAGCGTGCCAGCGCCATACATTTTCGTATCTAATATTCCGCCAACCGCGAGTGCGCTGTCTCGGATCGCCTCTGCCTCGAGGCGGCGCGGGGGGCGGTGCCAGAGGAAATGGTTCTCCAAGTCGATCTCCTGGTTGGTCGCCGATTCGAGATCGGCCATGCGGTAGGTCTCGCTATTCATGATGAGCTTGTGAATCGGTTTCAGGTGCCAGCCGTTGCTGATCAGTTCGGTGGCTAGCCAATCGAGTAGCACTGGGTGTGTCGGACGCTCTCCCTGGAAGCCGAAATCGTTCGGGGTGGCAACGATGCCGCGGCCGAAGTGGTGCTGCCAGAGTCGATTGACGATGACGCGTGCCAGCAGGTGTCCTGCGCCGTGTTCGGCATCGGTCATCCAGCGACTCAGCGCGGCACGGTTCCCGGAGGTGCGCTCGTCTTCTGAGCCCGCCGGCCATTGGTTCGAGGGGCGGGATAGCACCTGCAAGAAGCCGGGTTCTGCGACGCCATCTTTCTGTTTGGGGTCGCCTCGACTAAGGAAATACGATTCCTTATAGAAGTCCGGGATGCTGCCACTGCTCTTGTGGTGGCGCATCGGTTTGATGTGATCGCCCTCGCTGCAGATCATCACTTTCTGCCTAAGGTTTTCGCGGCTGGCGTCTACCGTTGCTAGCTTGGCAGCCAGTTTCTGGTATTCGGGATCGAGCACCTTGAAGTGCTCGAGCATTTGTTCCAATTGCTTCGGGCTCGACTCGTTCCCTGCTTGTAGCAGGAGCTTGCGGATCGTTTGCATCGCGGTGATGCGTGGGTTGGCACCGCCGGTGAATTCGAGCTTTGCTGGTGGCGCATCGCTGAGCGATAGGCGTGGCCGGCCGATAGTGTGGCTGGCATTTCCGTCGAATCTCATGGTGAATTTAAGCTCGGCGCCGACTTTGATCACACTTGGATTGGCGATCTCAAAAATCGCAGCATGGTTTTTGCCGAACTGTGGATCGAGCGCCCAGCCGGTGGCTTTGTTGCCGTCGATGGTGCTGGCGATCGAGAGGTTGTTCTCGTTCTGCTGAAACGTTGCACGTGGGCTTCGCAGTTCGATTTTTTTGCCGTCGGCGGCGACCTCGAAACCGGTGAGTTGGATGTTGCCATTGCCGGCGCGGCCGGGGCCGTTCTTCACCATCGATTGATCAGCGAGCGCCTCGAGCCGGATTGCCGTTGGGTTGCCATGATCTGATCTGGTGGTGAAGGTGTAGGTGCTGCGCCCGGGATTGGCTCCGGTGGCGAGGTAGGAACCGTCCGGTAGCTCTTCGAATGTGACGCCGCCAGTGCCGGTGATGGATTTGGCTGTTAGAACTGTCCAAGCCTGGGCGGGAGCTCCGGCCTTCGAGAGATCTGTGGTCGTGGTCCACTTTACGAAGGCCTTGTGGAGCCCTTCGGCTGCATAGCTGGCGAGATCTTCTTTGGCATCCGCCTGCTTTTTGGCGAAGTTGGTGGCCTTTTCCCGGTCGAGCAAGCTCAGATCGAGATCTACTTCGGTGCGCACGGTCGTCTTGAAGGCGCTGAGCATCTGGTAGTAATCGCGCGTCGGGATCGGGTCGTATTTATGATCATGACACCTAGCACAACCAACAGTGGTCGCTAGCATCGCGCTGCCGGTGGTGGCGAGCATGTCGTCCATCGCGTCGTAGCGGACGCGCTCGGCTTCGCTGATGGTGATCTGGGTCGGGTAGACGCCAGCGCCGAGGAAGCCGGTCGCCATCAGGGCCAGCGGGTTGTCTGGAGCCAGTTCGTCGCCGGCGAGCTGCCAGCGTACGAACTGGTCGTAGGGCAGGTCGTCGTTGAAGGCACGGATAACGAAGTCGCGATAGTGGAACGCGAACTTGCGGTCGTAGTCGTGCTCGAATCCGTGGCTCTCGGCGAAGCGTGCGACGTCCAACCAGTGCCGTGCCCAGCGCTCGCCGAAACGCGGGCTGGCAAGCAGGTGGTCGACGAGTTTTTCGTAGGCCTCAGGTGACTCGTCGGCGAGGAAGGCATCGATTGCCTGCCGCTCGGGTGGCAATCCGGTGAGGTCGAAGTGGGCGCGGCGGATCAGGGTGCGCTTCGATGTTTGTGGGGCGGTGGTGAGTTTTTTCTCAGTGTGCTTTGCGTGGACGAAGCTGTCGACGCTCGCGTTCGCAGGAAACTTAGCGCGCAACGGTGCGAAGGCCCAGTATTCGCGCTCGGTGTCGGTGACCTGCATCGGGGCTTTTTCTTCCCTAGCTTCCGCCAGCGGCGAGTCATAGGCAGCGCCGAGATCGATCCACTTGGCGATGGCTGTGATCTCCTCCTCCGACAGCGGCGGCTTCTTCGGTGGCATGTAGGGTTCCTCCTGGTGGGTGAGGTAGTTGAACAGCGGGCTGTTCTTGGCATCGCCGGGGATTACGGAGATGCCTACGTCGCCACCGGCGAGTAATCCTTCGCGTGTAGCGAGGTTGAACTCGGAGCGCACTTTGTCGCCACCGTGGCACTTTAGGCAGTTCTCGACCAGTGTGGTGCGGACTTCGCTTTTGAAGAGTGTCAAGCTATGCCCCATCCGTGTGGCGTGATCGTCAGCGGCAGCGACGAAGGGCGGGCTGATTGCGACGAGTAGTGATAGGATCCGTTTCATTTTCCGATTTAAGACAGTCTGGTTCGGCAGTCCTTGCTTGCCGAGAGAAATCCGGAAGGCTTAGGGTAGGCTTAGGGTAAGATTGACATGGCGATTTCCGTCGGGGAATCTTAATGCATGGATGCGTTGACGAGAAGGAGGACGATTGCCACCATTTTGGTGTTTCTCTGGGTCGGGATGGGTGTCGGTTCGGCTAGTCTGATCCTGCGGCTGGGGAATTCGTTGCTCGAGATTGATTTTGAAACAGGTGAGTCCCGGCAATTCAGCCAGAGTGGACTCGATTCCTGGACTGTTCAGCGGAGCTCCCTTTCGATCGATTCCGCTGGGGGGATCGCCTATTTACTAGGAAGGGTAGATGGCCAAAGTAATCTATCGGCGCTTGATCTCAAGTCAGGTGTGGAGGTGCTGGTCGAACTGGAGTCGAACGCTATCACATTTATTGTGGAGAACTGCGATAGGGTGTTCGGCATCCACGGGGCGGAGGTGTTCGAGGTCAGTGTTGCGACGGGGGCGTTCACGACGCTGGGGAAGCTGGATACGGATAGTCCTTCGAGTCCGACGGCGGATGGTGACAGCATCTATGTGACTAGCCTCAATCCTTCGTTCATTGGATGGGAACTCCACCGCTTCGATATCGGTGAGGGGCGTGCTGGTGAGACCAACGGTATTAGCTTTCCCCATCAGGGGTACTTCGTCTCTTCGATCTCAACGACCAGGTATGGCCTCCTGCTTCTGAACGATGAGAATGGAGGCATTTACGATCTCTCCTACAGTGGACTTGCGACGCAGCTTCAATTGGGGGGCGTGTATCCTATCGGTGGGCGTCCCGTCGAGGAGCTAGGCAGCGGACAGTTTTTCATCCTGACGGCGAATTCTAACGTTGAGGATTTCGGGATCACCAAGGTGGATCCGACCAGCGATCAGAGCGAGTTTCGTAGCGTCGATATCAGTTTAACGGATCCCGACTCGATCGATTTGGCGATCTACCTTCCCTCGCTTCCGCGCGAGTTATCGGCGGTTCTGCTGCTCGACAAACTCGCTGATGGCAGGCGGCGCCTGACGATACCGACCATCCCCGGGCAGCAGATC
>JBLHKE010000179.1:0-11666 GCA_047619485.1 Verrucomicrobiales bacterium
GTCAGCCTACATGGGGCGCTGGTTGGTGACGATCCGAGATCAACATGATCCAGCCCCGAACCGATCGAGTGTAGCACTTGTATCGCACGACGATAAACTCGTCTGGTTCTGCTCGCACATCGATGTCCTAAACCGCCGTAATTGCCGAAGGTGTTCGAGAGTCCAGCTGAGTGCCCAGTTTCGTCTCAGAGGGGTAACGCTTTGGCGTAGCGCCTGTTGATACTCATGCCGACCTGCAGTCCCCCCCCCTAAGCGCTGATCTTCAACTGCGCCGGCCGATCGCTGATCTTCAGTCCCTCGATCGTCAACAATCCCGCGCCATCAGCCTTGGTCTCGCCAGACTGCAATACCTCGCCACCGCGCGACAAAGTCCACCTATAGGACTTGCCCGCTAGCGCCTTGAAGAGCTGCAGGCGGCGCAGGCTCACTCCAGTCTCCGCGCTGGTAGGAAGATCGACTGTCGTTTCGAGTTCGGTCGCGGTCACCATGCGCAGATTGATCTGGAAGACCTCCGCCTCATCGGCGAACGCCTCCCAGCGGAAAAGCGCGCCCACCTGACCCGCCTCATCCCCGCCCGAGGCGTTCTTAAATCCGGCGTATCGCCCGTCGGTGCTGGTATTTGAAAACACCGGATAGGCTTGGTTTTTACGGATCGAGCGCCAAGGGAACTGGCGCGCCGCCGGATGATACTTGGCCACCGAACTCTGATGCCCATGCTGGCCCCAGGCGAAAACGATTGGGAGTTTCTTCTGCTGGCAATAGGCGAGCAGCTTCTCCTGATCCTTGCTCCAGTTGTCGTTCGGCGCGGAGAAATTGATCAGTAGGGGAGGATCTGGCACATCCTGTCCGAACAGCCGATGCTGCACATGTTCGATCCCGGCTGGCACAGCAACATTTACCGCGGCGAAGATATCACCGCGCCGCATGCCGATACCCAGACTTCCGCTGCCGCCCATGGAGATCCCGCTGAGATAGACCCGCTCGCGATCGATTTTAAAGTTCTCGATCACCCACTCAATCGTAGTGAGAACCCGTTTCTCCGTGGGGCAATACGCACTTGCAAACTTCTCCTTCTCCCTCTTGATCGAGTGAGCGCCCCACCACCAGTCGCCCTTATTTTTGCGACAATCTAGGTAGAGGACGACCTGATCATCGAGCCCCGCGTAGTGGAACCAATCCGGGTGTTTGAAAGCGTCAGCGAGCACGGCATCGCCGCTGTGACCAGCCGAGTGCAGCACCACATGCAGAGGGCGGTTTTCAGGATTTCCAGTGAGAGCAAGGACGTAGAAATAGTCCTGTTGCGGGACTGCGTAGTCCCACTCCGGAATGTCTTCGTGCTCGTAGCGCAACACCTTACGCCCGCCCTTCTCTAACTCCTCGACGAGCTTCATCTCCGGAACTCCAAAACTGAGCTCATCCGCTAAGGAAACTGAGACCTCCACCAGCGATATGAACAGTGTGGACAGGAGCGCAGCAGGGAGATGTTTCATCGTAGAGTATTGGGGAATCTAGCTATTTTTCGAAAACGTCGTCGCCAAAATCCAGGAAGTAGCCCCAATCTTGTTCGTCTTCGCTAGCGCTTCTACGAAACTGAGTTTCGGCTGCCACCCGGGATCCAGTGATTGTGCGGATGCCTGACAACCGAATACAATGGTGCCTCCCGCGAGCAGGGCTAGGACGAGTTTAGATTGAATTTTCATTGGGATTTGAGGAAGCAGCGGGAGCTTTCAGCACGTCCAAGCAACAGCTAATCCTCCTTCATGACGCTGCCGTAGGCCCGGTCGAGATGCACATACCCGCCATCGGGGTAAAGGATCTGGCCAGTGGTGTGGGACGATCGATCGGAGGCGAGAAACACGACGGTATTCGCGATCTCTTCCGGAGTTGTCATGCGATTTCCCAGCGGGATGCGCCCGCAGATTTCATCGACGGATTTCCCCGGATCATCCAAGGATTTCACCCAGTCTTCATAGAGTGGCGTCAACACTTCGGCAGGAGCCACGGTGTTCACACGGATGCCGTGCTTGGCCAAATCCAACGCCCACTCACGGGTGAGGGCGTTCATGGCCCCCTTGGATGCCGCGTAGCCAGAGGTGCTCCCCTGTCCGGTCTCCGCGACCTTGGAAGAGATGTTGATAATGAATCCCCGCGCCTCGATCAATGCGTCGAGCGCATGGTGGGTGAGCGAAAACACGTGGACAATATTTTTCCCTAGCGATGCCAAAAAATCCTCCGGGCTATGACGCAGCGTCACGCCATCGTTCACCCCGGCGTTGTGGACGATGCCATCGATGCGACCATATTTCGCCAGTGTTTCGTCGATGGCGTTCTTGCAAGCCTCCTCAGAGGTTAGCTCCGTCTCGATCATGTGGCCACGGCCGCACTTCTCGATCAGCGCGTGACCTAGCTGCGGCGAGCGCCCCACGATGACCGGGATGCCACCCTCGGCGGCGAACACCGCGACGCAGGCGGCTCCGATTCCATTGGCACCGCCAGTGACAACGATGACTTTGTTTTGTAGCTGAAGATCCATGGGTTGTAATTAGCTCAATACGGTCACACAGCAGTCGATATCATAGGCCGATCCGGCGATGGTAGCATTTTTCGAAGGATAATGTGGGATCACGCTGGTTAGAGAGAATAAAACTTGCGGGCAGTCTCGCTGAAAACACAGTCCTGCTCACCCTCATTGAGGCTGGATATGAGCTGGCGGACACTTACTTGCCAGGCACCATACTCGCTGGCAAGCAGGCACACCGGCCAATCGGATCCGAACATTAATCGCTCGGGGCCGAACGCATCAAGAAGAACCTCAACGTATCGGCGCATCGATTCGCTATCCCGAGACTCATCGAGCACCTCAGTCATCAGGCCGGATAGCTTGCAGACCAGATGTTCCCGCTTCGCCAGCTCGCGGATGCCCCGCTCCCATGCCTCAGGAAACGCCGCCCGACGGATCTCCGGCTTCCCCGCATGATCTAGCACAAACTTCTGATCAGGATGGCGATCGACAAACTCCGTGGCCACGTCAAACTGATTCTGATAGATCAGCAAGTCGTAGGTGAGGTTATGTCGCACTAGCTGAGCAACGCCAGCATTGAATCCAGGGTGCGCAAAGAAACGCCCATCAGCCACACCTTGGGTGATCTCGCGTACGCCCTTGAAGAGCGGGTCAGCCGCGTAGCACTCGATCTGCGCCGCCACATCATCCACACACAGATCCACCCAACCGACAACCCCGCAGATCTTCTGCGATCCCCGCGCCTGTGCGAGGAGGAAATCGTTCTCATCCAGGCAAGATCTCGCCTGCACCGCCACGGATCCGGCCACGCTCGAGCGTTCGAGCAGAAGATCCAATTCCGCAACGAGAAACGAGCGACGGATGACCGCCATCCCCTCTTCGATCCAATCAAATTCCGCCGGATCGTACTGCCAGAGGTGGTGATGGGAATCAATCATGTTTAACCGTCAAAAACTCTGAGTTAGTCTGCTCCAATATATCCTTCGCCCTTGCGAGAAGACCTCGTTTCATATTACAGAAATCCGCGTTTGGCAGTGCTTGGAAAAATCTCCCTTCGGGCAACTCAAAGTCACCACCGCAGTGGCCAATGTTGCCCCGCCACGCGGTTCCACCTCCAGTAAGTTCAAAATACTCAACCGGACACAACCATACCCCGCCTTCTTCCGAACACACCCTAGTTGAAACAAAGTTAGAGCAGTAGGTCGGCGACATCTCCTGATATATCTTCGGGTGCACCCGAGTCCATCACGCCACCTCGGGCATCAGCGCCTTTGGCCTTGTTCGACCACGGCTTCTTGGTAAGTCTTGCCAGCCGCAACTTCGACGAAGCGATCTTACCGTTGGCTTGTTCTTGATCTCGCTTGACGAGATCTCGCTCTGCGACAGTTAGCTCCGTTTGGAGAATTGCGGCAGTCTGCTCCATTGCCGTTAGGAGGTTTTCGAATAGCAGTAACTCTGACGCTTGCCAATTGAGTTCATTGAGCAGCCCATCGATCTCGGCCTGTTTCTGTGCTTTCGCCATCTGTCGATGACGCGGAACAATACGAAACAAAATCCGCAGCAAGAGTCCGACAAAGTGCGACAGAATGAGACCGACGAGAATCATTACGCCAAAGCGCTTAACATCACTGAATCCGACTTCTTCTTTTCCGTCCACCATAATGTCAAGCATGCTATCCTCAGCTACAGCACCTGCCTCGATCGGGGCGCTCTCCGGAACGGCTGACGCCTGACCCGAATTGGTCTCAAATAAAGTTAACAGAACAGGCAGGAACAACACCGTGAAAATAACGAAGGTGATTTTGAGACTGGTTAACCCACTGGAGAGAGTCAGCGCCATCACGGTACTCGACCAGAGCTTTGCTGTTTTTCGCCGCTCGAGCCTTACTTTTTCCTGCTCGTATGCAAATTCCGATTTGGAACGTCGAATCGCCAACTGGGTGGTAACACTACGGATCCTCTCGATGTAAGAAGTAGCCGACTCGTTTCCTACATACAGTTCAAGCTTGCGGTCAAGAGCCGCATTATTGGCATCAACATCGCTCGCTGAGCCCGCGATATATGGCTCTGTCTCGCTATGCTCCGTGTGCTCAGCGGGAGCATCAATGAACGCCTCAATCGCAGAATTCACGATGTTGCGATGCCGCAGCAGCGCGTCTTTTTTCTCCGTTAGTGCCTTGATAATTTCCGCCAGACGCTCGTCAAACTCATCGGCGGTAGCAAACCATCCGGCAAAAAGCACTATGAGAAACAACGCTGCAAACGGACTTGCAATCACCAACGCAGCAAACCACGGAAGGTAGACCACACTGCCGATGATCAGTGCCAAACACACCACCATCCAAAGATAGCGATACACCTTTCGTCTGACCGGTGCATGTCGGAGCACCAGGGCCAGTGTTCCCGGCAGGACAGAAAACAATGCGCCGACGAACTCCAACAAGGTGCCAGCCAAGACGCACATCCTGATACGCAAGTGCAGCATTCGCTTGTGGATTTCTTCGACATCAGGTTCGAGTGCCGCCAGGTCTAATCGCCACTCCTTTCTACGACCATGCAATTGCAGATCCGCCTGGGGAACCATATTGGTTGCAATGGTTGTTGGTGGCAGAGTCGCCCGCAACATTTCCATCTTTAGAGAGGGCTTTTCTGTCATTTTTTTAGATTGTGGGCTGGCAAACTGCCTCTCATTTTTCTAAGGACTTCCTAACCATTGCACTAGGGTGGCCTGAACGTCGTCAGAATTTTGGGACACTACGGGGTAAGCCCGACAGGCTCCTAATGAACCACGCGCCATTCTGACTAGGCCAGAATCTCCCGGACGGCGTGCGCCTCCTCGACACCGGTGAGCCGCGTGTTGAGACCTTGAAATTTGAAGCTGAAGCGCTCGTGGTCGATCCCCATGCAATGGAGAATCGTGGCGTTCATGTCGTTGATGTGCACCGGATCTCTGACGATGTTGTAGCAGAAGTCATCGGTGGCGCCATGCACGTGCCCGCCCTTGATACCGCCACCCGCCATCCAGATCGAGAAACAGCGCCCGTGGTGATCGCGCCCATTGCCCAAGCCTCCCTGGCTGTAACTGGTGCGACCGAACTCTCCACCCCAGATCACCAGCGTGTCGTCGAGCAGGCCGCGCTGTTGGAGGTCGCTCACAAGAGCCGCAGAGGCTTGATCGGTATCCTTGCACTGTGCGCTCAGGTGGGGGACGAGGCTGCCGTGCTGGTCCCAACCGCGATGGAACAGCTGCACAAAGCGCACGTCGCGCTCCGCGAGCCGCCGTGCCAGCAGACAATTGTATGCAAAGGTGCCAGGTTGGCGCGCGTCCTCCCCGTAGAGTTTGAAGGTGCTCTCCGGCTCGTCTGAGAGATTGACGATCTCCGGGGCTGCGGTCTGCATGCGGAACGCCATCTCATATTGCGCGATGCGTGTCTGGATTTCCGGATCACCGAAGCGCGCGAACGATTCGGTGTTGAGCGCGGCGAGATCGTCGAGCATCTCGCGCCGGGTCGAGCGCTCGAGGCCACCGGGATCCTTGAGGTAGAGCAAGGGGTTCTCACCGCTACGCATCAGGACGCCCTGATGGCTCGATGGCAGGAAGCCACTACCCCACAGGCGTGAGAAAATCGGCTGCCCCGGGTTCTTGCCATTGCCCTGCGAGAGGAGGACGATGTAGGAGGGCATGTTGGCATTCTCGCTGCCCAGTCCGTAGCTGGCCCACGCACCGAGGCTCGGGTGACCGGGGATCTGCGAACCGGTATTGATCAGGGTGATGCCCGGGTCGTGGTTGATCGCCTCGGTGTGCATCGAGTTGATCACAGTGATCTTGTCGGCGATACCTGCCGTGTGCGGTAGCAGGTCGCTGATCCACATCCCGGATTGGCCGCGTTGCCGCATCGGTGACACCGGTGCACACACCTGGAACTTGCTCTGTCCGGCAGTCATCCCGGTCACGCGTTGCCCGCCGCGAACACTGGCAGGCAATTCGCTCCCGTGGAGATCTGCGATCGCAGCAGAGTGGTCAAGGAGGTCGATGTGTGATGGACCACCCGATTGGAACAGGTAGATAACGCGCTTCGCTCTCGCAGGAAAGTGCGGCAAGCCGCGGTATTCTGCTCCGCCAGTCGCGCCAGCACTGCGGTTGAGCAGTGAGGTCGCGGCGAGCGCACCGAGCCCGATGCCAGATTGCCCGAGGAATGCGCGGCGTGATAGGATTCGTTGCGTCTCGTCGGTGTTGATCATTGTCTTGTCACGGCCTCGTCCATGTTTAGCAAGGTGCTACCGATCAGCGTCCAGGCCGCCCGCTCGGCACTCTCATCCGCTGCGGCTAGCTGCCCTGCTCCAGCTGAACTGAGCAGTTCTCCGGCTTGATCGGCGCGCGCCTGGTAGGTATTGCGGTAGCGGGTGAGCGCAACGCTCAGCAGCTTCGCCTCGGACTGGGTTGGCGGCCTGCCGAGGACGCGTTCAGCACCTAGGACAATCCCCTGCTCCGCCGACCCCGCCGCGGCCATCAGCTCGCCCAAATGCCGCGCCGCCTCGAGAAACTGAGGGTCATTCTGCAACACCAGAGCCTGCAGCGGCGTGTTGGTGTTGATGCGCCGGACCGAGCAGGTCTCGCGGCTGGGCGCATCGAAGATCGCCATGCTCGGTGGCGGCGACGTGCGCTTCCATGCGGTGTAGAGACTGCGGCGATAGAGCGCGCGACCGCTACCCGGAAGGAATTTCTGCGAGCTGAACGGGCTGGGGTAGCCGTAGTGGCTCACCTCCTCCCAGAGGCCGTCGGGCTGGTAGGGGTGCACGCTCGGCCCACCGAGATCACGGTTCAGCAACCCGCCCGCGGCGAGCGCGCCATCGCGTACAAATTCTGCTGAAAGTCGAAACCTCGGAGCCCGCGCCAGCAGGCGGTTGTAGGGATCCAGCTCCAGCGTTTCCGGCGTCGCTGCTGAGCGTTGCTGGTAGGTATCTGACATCACTATCTGCCGGAGCAGGGAGCGCAGATCCCATCCGCTGGCGACGAAATCTGCGGCCAGTTGATCGAGCAGTTCAGGGTGCGACGGGTACTCTCCCTGGGCGCCGAAATCCTCAGCGGTTCTCACCAAGCCTGTGCCGAACAGCATCTGCCAGTAGCGGTTGACGATCACGCGCGAGGTGAGCGGGTGTGCCGGATCCACCAACCAGCGGGCGAGATCCAATCGAGTGCGCTTCCCATCCGGATTACCAGCACCGAGTGGCGGCAGCACCGACGGGGTGCCGGCAGTCACCTCCGCACCGTGTTGGTCGTAGGCGCCGCGGATCAAGACGTGTGTCTTGCGTGGTTTGTAATCCATCACCATCACCGTCGCACGGCCGGTGTCGGCGGTCTTGCGCAGGATCTTCTCCTCCAGCGCCAACTGGTTGGTCAGAGTCTTGAAAGCCGGCACCTTCTTGGCAAACTCAGAGTTGATCGTCGCCCACTGCCCTGCGCTGCGATCGCCCGGCGCCGTGGCCAAAGCGAGATGCAGTGAGCGCTGTCCCCCACCCTTCTGCTCCGCCCCATACAAGCCCCCCCACGGGGCGCTGCCATGTTTACCGATTTCGGCGGCCCCTTGCCACCCCGTCGCCGCTGCGGACATCTTGGTCTCCCAGCGACGGTCGGTGACAATGTGTGCCTCGGCACCGTCCTCCATCCGCATCGCCAAGCTCAACAGCAGTCCTCCGACGCCGCCTTTGCCATTGGTCGCGCTTACCGTGATCGTGTTCTCGCCGAGCTGTAGGTTGCGCACGTCAAAGATCTGTGGCGCCGTCCAATCGTCAGACCCTCCCACCGGTTTCCCGTTGACCTCCACCTCACTAGCATTGTCACAGGTAACCCAGATGCGCGCCTCGGACGGCAGCGCTTTCAAGGTGAAGCGACGCTGGAACTCGAGTGCCTCGGCTGTCTTGTCGGCCGCCGCCCAGATCCACGTCGGCTGCTCGTCCGGAAACAGTGGCAGCGGTTTGCTGGCACTCGTCTTCGCACCCTGCAGCGGTCCGAGCCTCGCCAGCTGATCACGCTCCCAACCCTCACGTTGGGCAGCGACGCGCGCTGGTGGCCTCGCCTTCAGGCGGTCTAAATCTGCCAGCCGTAGGGCGACGTCCCGCTTGACCCGGTCAGGTGGGCAGATCGGTGAGCCAGCTTCGATAAGCGGACCGGTATTGGCATTGGTTGCCCCGCTGCCCGATTCGCTCGAGGAGTTGAAAAATGCGTAGAATCCGTAGAATTCCTCCTGCGAAATCGGGTCGTATTTGTGATCATGACACTGCGAACACTTCATCGTCAGCCCCATGAAGACGGTCGCTACCGTGTCGACCTTGTCGATGTTGTAAGTGACACGGTATTCCTCGGCAATGGTGCCGCCCTCGTGGGTGTTCATGCTGTTGCGCAAAAAGCCCGTCGCGACCTGCTGCTGCTCGGTGGCGTCCGGCAGGAGATCACCGGCGACCTGCTCGACGGTGAATTCGTCGAACGGTTTGTTGGTGAGGAACGCGTGGATCACCCAGTCGCGCCAGATCCACATGTCGCGATGATCATCGATCGAGTAACCGTTGGTGTCGGCGTAGCGTGCGCCATCGAGCCAATCGACCGCGAGCCGCTCGGCGGCCGCCGGCGATTCCAGCAGGCGATCGACCTGGCGCCCGTAGGCATCGGGTAATTGGTCGGCGACGAACGCGGCGCTCTCTTCAGGTGTTGGCGGTAGCCCGGTAAGGTCTTGGGACAGGCGGCGCAACAAGGTGGTGCGATTTGCTCGCGCGGCTGGGTGCAAGCCGGTGCCCTCCAATCGCCCGCCTACCAGCGAATCAACCGACGCCCCCTCCTTGGCGACAACCGGCTGGAAGGCCCAGTGCCCCTCATACTTCGCGCCCTGATCGATCCACGTGCCGATCAGTTCGATCTGCGCTGCGCTGAGCTGGTGGTTCGAGTCGGGTGGCGGCATCTGCTCATCCGGGTCGGTCGAGGAGATGCGCTCCCACAGCCCGCTCGCCTCCCGCTCACCGGCTACCAGCGCACGCCGGTCTCGATTTTTCCCCAACAGGACGGTGGCGGTCTTTAGGGAATGCAGTTGCAACCCCGCTTTCGCCTCTTTGGCAGCCGGACCATGACAGCCGAAACAGTTGTCCGAAAGGATCGGGCGGATATCACGATTGAATCTCACCTCATCGCCCGCCCGGGCAGCGAGGCCGGCAGCAGCCCAAGTGACTAGCAAGAGCGCGCTGCGGCAGGTGGGGATCAGAGTTTCGAACATTGTGTTAGGAATTGCGGCAGGGAAGAACCTCCCTTTTAGCCTACGATCAATCTGGCCTCAGCTCACTGTTTTTCCACACAGAAGTAGATGGATCATCCCAACATCACTAAGACGCACGACGCTGGGACTGCCCGTAAGCTCTTAAACCTTCCGCAGCCGCTCTAGCGTTCCGGTCGAGTTCGAGTACTGCTCTCGCTCCACACCAAAGTTCTGGATCAGCGTCAGCAGACAGTTAGCGTGCGGCGGCTGTTTTGGGTATTTGAGCAAGCGCCCGGTGTTTAGGCCGCTCTTGTTCCCGCCGGCCAAGACCAGCGGCAGATTCGAACCGGCGTGATTGCCGCCGTGCCCCAGACCCGAACCGAACATCAGCACCGAGTGGTCGAACACACTGCTGCCATCGTATTCCTTGAGCGACTTCATCTTCGCGATCGCCTCACCGAACTGCGAGATATACCATGTGTTGGCGGCATTGAACTCCACCGCCAGTTTCGCGTTTCTGGTAAAATGAGACGACCAGTGGAAGTCGGCGCGCAGATCGAGGAAATCGTGGATCCTGCGACTGCTCTCCAAAGCCATGATACAGGTGGCCACGCGGGTCGCATCAGTCCAGAACGCCAGCGCCACCAGATCCATCATCGTCTTCATCTTTGATGGGAAATCACCGAGATTCACGACATCGTTGCCGACCTTGTCCAAATTCGGGCGCAGCGCGTCGCTGTTCTCCTCGCGCTCGATCGCAAGTTCGACCTCGCGGACGGAATCGAGGTAATTCGAGATCACGCTCTTGTCGAGGCTGCTCGCGCGTCTCAAGAGCGCCGAGGTCGGCTCGCGCACCGCATCGAGCACGCTGCCCATCTCCTCGCGGACAGTCGCATCACCAAGCCCGCGGAACAGCCGGTCGAAGGCGAACTGCGCATTGCGCTCGACGGGTCTCGGCCGGCCTTCCTTGTCATACGACAGACTGTTCAACGTGGTCGCGCGGACATCCACCGGTTCCGCCGAAAACTGGAACGATTTGAACTGCGTAGTCGTGCCGATCTGATCGGCGATGACCTGATCAAAAGTGTGACCCGGCTTGCGGTTTTGGATGCCGGTCATGAACAGCGGCATCGCGCCGTAGTGGTCACCCTTCGGGATGTTGCTGATGTTCGACAAGACGACGATCTCTTTGATGAATGGCTGGAGTGGCTGGAGGTTTTTCGAAAGCGAGAACTCGGTCTCGGTGCCACTCGCTTCCCACCCTGTCGGGTCGATGCCGTTGCCTTTGTGGAAAACTCCCAGGCGCCGCGGGATCTCGGTGGTCGCGCCTTTGCCCCGGGCGCGGGCCGAACTCATGATCTCGAGCGCAGGAAGCGCCACGCAGGCACCGACGCCCCTCAAAAAACTTCGTCGTGGTATCAGGTAACTCTGGCTTTGGCTCATTCGGATTGTTTGTAAGTGAAAGGGTAACTCAGGACAACTGCCTCAATCAAGGCCGTGATGCGGTAGTCTTCGGCATCGATCGATGCCCGGATCTGCTCGATCGCTGGCCGGTCGATAGGTTCGAGTTTTCGACCGAGAGCATACGCCAGAACGCGGCGGATCACATTGTCAAAAATCTCCTCGCGGTAGTCGACCAGCAGCAGTTGTTTCAGCTCAGCGGGTGATGAGAACGTCTTGCCGTTCGGCATCTGCTGACCCGGCGGCATATCGGCGGGGAGGGAAACCGTAATGATGCCCGTCGAATCGCCCCCGCCGCCACCGCGAATCTCAGCAATCAGCCGCCAACCGCTAGTCGGAGCATTTTCAGGGATGGCGAAAAACCAAACGTTGTTGTGGTTGTTTCCGCCGCTGTAGCCGGTGTGGGCATCGAGTAGTTTGTTGTCGCTCGATTCGAGTCGCAC
>JBLHKE010000180.1:0-11630 GCA_047619485.1 Verrucomicrobiales bacterium
CGCAAAAGGAGATTGCGGCGGTCATGCAATCGGGCGGGAAACTCTCGCTGGCAGCGGTCTTGCGCTGCCGGGTGCGGTATTTTACGGACGGCGTCGTGCTAGGAACCCAGCAATTCGTCGATGAGTTTTTCGCAAAGCAGCGCGACGGATTTGGCAGTCGGAGGAAGAATGGTGGGCGACGGATGAAGGGCGCTGCCTGGGGAGCGCTGCGCACCTTGAGAGATCTGCGAGAGGATGTCATCCGACCAAGTTCAACGACCTAGCCAGGAGTTTTCCTTTTGATTGCGCTTCAATGTATTGGTAACTCAAAATGCTTGCGATCCGGCTAGTTAAGGGCACCTCCGAAAACCTCATGCGGGCTGGAGCTTGATAAAATCCCCGCGGTCTTCGTTGCTAAAGCGCCAACTATCACCAGATAGCTTAGCGTTTATCGCCTCGCCAGCGGGAATTTTCTCTGCGCCCCATTTCCACAGCAGGTTTCCGGAGGTGCCCTAAAATGACTTCAACGTATTGAGGATTGCCAGATCATCACTTCTGCGGGGTTCCTAGATTCTTGGCAGGATGGAAAAGAACGCTACCGGCCACTCGGCAGCCACCTAGTGAAAGGACGCGCCATACCGGTGGTGCTGTTTGCAGTCGAACCACTGCCCAGAGCCGGCGTGGAGAACTGATTGCCCCAATTTCTCCCCGTGAACTGCAAATATGATCCACCGATGCGCCACGTATCGATCGGTTGGAAGCAGAGGCTGCGATGGACAAGGGGCAGTGACTTGCAAATTTGGCCAACGCTCGTCACGGCGTCGGGCGTCGAAGATTTCGTCCCGGAGCCGGGAGCAAACCTCACCATTGATGGCATCTTCCCTCCGCTACGATCCGAGATCTCGACGGATTCAGCTCACCGAATCGATTCTATCGCGGGGAAAACGATCTGCGATAGCATCGCTGACTCAGGACGGCGTCCGATCCTTCCAGATCGGGCGCCATTCCGGCTACGCTGCCGCGCACTACGATTTGTGATTATCGCACGCAAGTGTTGAGATCAAGGGCATCACATAGAAATCCATGTTTCACAAAACTTGATGCGCGCCAGTATATCAGGGGGGAAATAGCCGAGCGGCGGGCGGAGCCCTTCTCCCTTCGCGCTTGTTTTCCCGCCCCAAAGCCGATAGGTAGAGGGTAACCATGCCAACCACCGTCGATAGCATCCTGCTCGCTGCCGAAGAACACGCCGCCAGCGATGTGTTCCTCGGTGAGGGCGAATTCGCGCGCCTCAAGATCCAGGGAAAACTCTCGGCGATCAGCGAGGAGCCGCTCGAGCACGAAGCACTGGTCGAATTCTGGCGCGCCTGCGGGGGCGATGTCGAGTACGACGCCGATCGAGACACCAGCTACACCTCTTCCAGCGGCCGGCGCTTCCGGGTCAACCTGCACCGCCACACTGGCCGGCTTGGAGCAGTCCTGCGTCAGCTGACGACCGACATCCCGGAGATGATCTCGCTCGGATTGCCGCGCGACCAGCTCGCCCGCTGGGTGCAGCACCCATCCGGACTCATCCTCGTCACCGGCGCGACCGGCTCTGGCAAATCGACCACCTTGGCGTCTATGTTAGAGTGGGTGAACATCCACCTCGCCAAACACGTAGTCACGATCGAGGACCCGATCGAATACCTTTTCACGTCGAAGGAGAGCCTGTTCACCCAGCGCGAGGTCTACACCGACACCGACTCTTTCGCACGTGGGCTGCGCAGCTCGCTGCGCCAGGCACCCGACATCATCCTCCTCGGCGAAATCCGCGACCCGGAGACCGCAGCGATCGCCCTCCAGGCGGCCGAGACGGGGCACCTGGTGCTGGCGACCCTGCACTCGACCAACGTCGGCGACACGCTCGAGCGCCTCACCAACCTCTTCCCCACCGACGAGCGCAATAGCCAGCTGGCGCTGGTCGCCCAACACTTGGTCGGAATCATCTGCCAGAGACTATTGCCCGGCATCGACGGCCACCTGACCCTCGCGGTCGAGACGATGCAGAACGAGGGTGCCACCCGCACCTTCATCCGCGAGTGTCGCTACCCGGAGATTTTCGATTTCATGAATCGCAACGACAACCCGAACAACGTGACGTTCACCGCATCGCTGGTCGAGCTCACCAAGGCCGGGAAGATTGATGAGAACGAGGCCGCCGCCATCTCCGGCAACCCGAACGATTTCAAGCGCGCCCTGCGCGGCATCTCCTCCTAATAAATTCATGTCCCAAGCAAAAGACATCATCGACTACCTTTCCCTGGCGCGCGAGCGCGGTGCCTCAGACGTGCACCTGTGCGTCGGAGCCCCGCCCGCCGCGCGCGTCGATGGCGTGCTGCAGCCACTCGACGACTACGACCTGGAACCGGACGATACCAAGGAACTGATCCTCAGTGCCCTCACTGAGACCCAGCGGGCCAAGCTCGAGGAGGAGCTGCAGCTCGATTTCGCCCTCAAGATCGATAACATCGGGCGCTTCCGTGGCAATGCCCACTACGCACGCGGCAACATCGAGCTCGCCCTGCGCTACGTGCCTTCCGAGATCCCCACATTGCGCGACCTAGGGCATGGATCGGCAGTCGAGAAACTCTGCAACACACGCTCCGGACTGATCTTAGTCACCGGCGTCACCGGTTCCGGAAAATCGACCACCCTCGCTTCGATGGTGAAAACGATCGCCGCCCAACGCTCAGTTGTCATCGTCACCATCGAGGATCCAATCGAGTTCGAGTTCGAGCATTCCTTCGGCATGATCAAGCAGCGCCAGATCGGCACTGATGCCATCGACTTCCCATCAGCCCTGCGCGCTGCCATGCGCCAGGATCCAGATGTCATCGTCGTTTCCGAAATGCGCGACCTCGAGACCATCCAGACTGCCATCACCGCGGCCGAGACCGGCCACCTCGTCATCGCCACGCTGCACACCATCGACGCCCCGGGCTCGATCGACCGCATGATCGATGCGTTCCCAGCCAACCAGCAGTCGGGCATCGCCTCACAGGTCGCCAACTGCCTCACTGCGACCATCTCCCAACGCCTGATCCCCCGCTGCGATGCCGCCGGCCGCGTTATGGCCTCCGAGATCCTCCTAGTCAACCACGCCGTGCGTAACTGCATCCTCGAGCGCAAGCTCGAGCAGGTTGTCGGCCTCATCCAGATCGGGTCGCACGAGGGCATGCACACCATCGACGACAGCGTCGCCCACCTATTCAACAACGGCCACATCAGCTACGACGACGCGATCTTCAACTCGCGCGACCCAGACCACGTCAACGAGCAATACGCCATTGCCCAGCGGGCGGCCGCACTCGCCGCGGAGGCAGAGGCCAAGAAGAAATAAACACGCCAGAGCAAGACCCACACAGCCATGATTAGCGACCACTTTTGGAAGTTCATACTCTTCCTCATCCTCACGACCTGCTTGATTTTCTGGTATCGCGACTACGAGGAGAAGCGCGCTACCAACAACCTCGTCTGGGAGCTGGCAGACCTCGTTTCGTTCACCGCTGAGACGCGCCCGAGCACTCTCGGCGAGGCCCACTCGCGCTTCGTCAAAGCCGTTACCCTACTCCACACCAACCGCATGGGCGGCGCCAAGGTGAACGAGCTACTCGATGCGGTGTTCGAAAACAACGGACTCAGTATCGATGGAGCCAAGGCGAACCTGATCCGTCACGCCCTGCTAGACAGCGAGAAAATTGCAAAAGAGCTCGGCGTCTTCAACGAGGATTCGATCTGGGATCTCGAGGACGGCCACCTGGTAAAGATCACCAATGGGCCATTCGCCGGAGAGAATTTTGCCATCGTGCACCGCGTCCCCGCCACGATCGGCAAAGGGGCAGAATTTTTCATCGGAAACTTCCTAATCGTCCCGGAGAGCGTAGCTGCTGTTACCCAAGACTTCGTTTTGACTGAAGACGTGCTCAGCACCGCCTTCAAGCTTTCGGCCGCAGAGGTCTTGCGAAAAGAGGACGCGAATCTGATCAAGAAGAACTACTCCCTCCAGCGTGAAAGCAATAAATATTAGATAGCTCGAGTTTTTGACACGCCGCCAATCCTCCCCATAATCTCCACCCACCCACCGAACACCCTGAAGCCAGTCCCACCCTCGAAAGGAACACCCATTTGAACCGCATCCTATTCGTCTGCACCGGCAATGTCTGCCGTAGCCCGATGGCAGAAGGGCTACTCACAAAACTCATCGACTGCAAGGAGGACTGGGACGTCGCCAGCGCTGGTGTCGGCACTTTCGGCGGCCAGGCTCCGTCGCAACACACCCTCGAAGTCCTCAAGGCGGAAGGTATTGATCTGCGCGGCAACCGCAGCCAGGGGCTGACGCCCGAGCTCGTCGAGGACAGCACCCACATCATCGCGATGGCGCGCAGCCACCAGGACGCCATCGAGATGCTCTACCCGTTTGCTACCGAGAAGACGTTCCTCGTCACCGAATTCGCTGCCGACGACCACGTCCGCGGGCGCGACGTCACCGACCCGATCGGCATGGGGCTGCGCACCTACCAGGAGACGCGCGACGTGCTCAAGGCATCGCTGCCAGGGCTCGTCGAATTCCTCCGCCAGACAACTACCAATACCAACCCAGAAACCGACCTCCCCACCAACATGAGCAAGCCAAGCTTTGCACTCGCAGCCGACCACGCTGGATTCGAACTCAAACAGACCATCGCCGAATATCTCAAAGCCGAGGGACACGACGTCGCCGACTTCGGCACCGACAGCTCCGACTCGGTCGACTACCCGGACTTCGCGCACAACGCCTGCCGCAATGTCGCTGCCGGCAAATCTGATTTCGGTATCCTCTGTTGCTACACCGGCATCGGCATGAGCATGTCCGCCAACCGCCACCCGGAGATCCGTGCATCGCTCGCACCGAACGCCGAGACCGCCGCCCTCACCCGCGAGCACAACCACGCCAACGTCCTCTGCTTCGGTTCGCTCAACACCGACCTCGAGGCAGCTAAACTGATCATCGCAGCCTTCCTTGGCGCCGAACCAGCCGGCGATCGCCACCAGCGCCGCGTCGACAAGATCAACCACGGCTCGCTCGACATCGCCGCCGTCGACCCAGAGGTCGCCGCCAGCATCATTGAGGAGGAGCAGCGCCAGAACGACAACATCGAACTCATCGCCAGCGAGAACTTCACCAGCAAGGCCGTGCGCGAGGCCCAGGGCTCAGTGCTCACCAACAAATACGCCGAGGGGTACCCGGGACGGCGTTGGTACGGTGGTTGTGAAAACGTCGACGTCGTTGAACAGCTCGCCATCGACCGCGCCAAAGAACTCTTTGGAGCCGCGCACGCCAACGTGCAACCCCACAGCGGCTCGCAGGCCAATGCCGCCGTCTATTTCGCCTCGATCGAACACGGCGACACCATCCTCACGATGGATCTCAGCCACGGCGGCCACCTCACCCACGGCCACCCCGCCAACTTCAGCGGCAAATTCTACAACGTGGTGCACTACGGCGTCACCGAGGGCGATGAAGTCATCGACTACAACCTCCTGCAGAAGATGGCAGAAGAATGTCAGCCGAAAATGATCACAGCCGGTGCCAGCGCCTACCCGCGCATCATCGACTTCGAGCGTATGGGCAAGATCGCCAAGAGCGTCGGCGCCCTGCTGTTCGTCGACATGGCACACATCGCTGGCCTCGTCGCTACCGGTGTCCACCCGTCGCCGATCCCACACGCCGACTTCGTCACCACCACCACGCACAAGTCCCTGCGCGGCCCACGTGGTGGCCTCATCCTCTGCGGTGAAGACTGGGCGAAGAAGATCGACGGCATGGTCTTCCCGGGCGTCCAGGGCGGACCACTGATGCACGTTATCGCCGGCAAAGCGGTCTGCTTCCTCGAAGCCCTCAAGCCCGGCTTCAAAGAATACCAGCAGCAGGTCGTTAAAAACGCCAGAGTCCTCGCCGACGAACTCGCTGGCCACGGCTACCGCATCATCAGCGGCGGCACCGACAACCACCTCATGCTGGTCGACCTGCGCCCCAACAAGCTCAACGGCAAAATCGCCCAAGCGACCCTCGACACCGCCGGCATCACCGTGAACAAGAACAGCATTCCCTTCGACACGGAGAGCCCGTTCAAAGGCGGCGGCATCCGCATCGGCACCCCAGCTGCCACTACCCGCGGCATGGGAGAGGAAGAGATGAAAGTCATCGCAGCCCTCATCCACGCAGCCCTGACAAACCGCAAAGACGCGTCAGCCCTAGAAAAAATCCGCCTACAGGTTAAAGACCTCAACAAGAATTTCCCCAGACCGTAGCCGGGCAGTCTAGCCAATACGTCGAGCGCTCCGAGTCCGAGGCTTTCTCCACGGTCACAACACCGCTCAACTGAGCACTCGGGACTTCGGTCGGCTATTTCGACGCCGGGGACTTGAGCACAGGAACTTGGGCGGGCAATCCCGCAAGCAACGTCACTGATCGAAATCTCACTAATTTCACACATAGTCTCGACCAATCCAGAGCGGGCTACTGCGTGCAAGTCAACCTCGGCGCAGATATCACCATCGGCTCGATCGATGTCACCGGGCGGACTGACGGTTGTTGCCCAGAGCGCCTCGAGGACGCCACACTGGAACTCTACGATAGCGCCCTGAACCTGGTCAGACCTCCCTAGGCTTTGCTTCAAAATCGCTGCAGGGTGTAACTGCGGAGCAGAATAACATCCCAAGGCGAAGAGACAACCAACACCTTTATAGACTTGGGTGTGATCGGCTAGACCAGGCGTTTCTACTGGGTCGAGAAGCCCACGATCGAGTTGGTCGATTTCGATCTCTGCAGCACCTCACCGATCAGCAATTCCTCGCGTTCATCGTGTTAGGCGCTTCATCGCGTTCGATTTAGCCCTCTTTTTTCACGTTACATTAGCACAGTTTCAGCCAAAGATTCAACCGACCCTATGAATGCTTCACCCGCCCTCCTCCTTGCAATTTTGCTAACCCTGGCCCTGCCCGTCTGCCAGTCCACGGCCCAGACCAACATCGCAGTCGGCCGCCCAGTCTCGTCGTCTGCAGCCACTTGGAATGGCCAGCTGCCCGCAAACCTCACCGACGGCAACACCGCCAACCAGTCACACCCGCTCGCCAACTCGGGCACGCTCGGGTTCTACTACGAGATCGACCTCGGCAGTACAAAGAGCCTCGGCAGCGTCGAGCTGGTCAACCGCTCCGGCTGCTGCCCGGAACGACTCTCCAACTACCGCGTGGAAATCCGCGCCGACTCCGGCGGCTCGGCAGGCGCAGTCAACTGGAGCGCCGAGATCCGCACCGACGGCTCGAACTCCGGTGACGGTGGGCGCGACATCGTCAGCGCCTCGCTCGACCCAGGCAACTCAATGAGTGGCCGCTACGTCCGCATCGTCAATCTCAGCAACGCCGCCTACAACCCACAGATCGCCGAGTTCGAGGCCTTCGAGGCACCGCTGCCACTCATTGGCACATTCACCGTCGACAACGGCAACATCACAGCCACCGGTGATCCCAATTTGCCCACCAGCGCCAACTTGTCCTGGTCGGTGACCAACACCAACACTGTCAGCATCGATCAGGCGATCGGCAACGTCCCGCTCTCTGGCCAACAGAATATCAGTCCGGCCAGCACCACCACCTACGTCCTATCCGCGACCAACGCCTCCGGCACCAGCACCGCTGCGGTCACCGTCGGCGTCGACGAGGCGATCATTCCGCCCGTCTTGAACGAATTCATGGCGGACAATGCCTCGACGATCGAAGACCAGCTCGGCAGCAGTTCTGACTGGATCGAGATCTACAACCCCAACAGCTTCGACCTCTCACTCTCCGGCTACTACCTCACTGACGACGCCGCGAACTTCACCCAGTGGACTTTTCCCGCCGGTGCCAATGTCCCCGCCAACGACTACCTGATCGTATTCGCCTCAGGCAACAACCTCACTGATCCCACCGAACCACTGCATACCAATTTCTCGCTGAAGAAAGGCGGCGAATACCTCGCGCTGATCGACATCGATGGCAGCACCGCGCTCACCGAGTTCAACTTTCCGGCGCAGAAAGAAGACGTTAGCTACGGCCTCGAAACCGGTGGCGGCACGACCGGCTTCTTCACGCCGCCCAGCCCCGGCGCAGCCAACGGCAGCAGCTTCGCCGGCTTCGTCGCAGACACCAATTTCGATATCGGTCGCGGATTCTACGAGACAGTACAGGGCGTCACCATCTCCACCTTCACCGCCGGCGCGACCATCCGCTACACCATCGATGGTTCACGCCCCAGCGAGTCCAATGGTACAATTTACAGCACCCCGATTAACATCAGCAGCACCACCGTGCTGCGCGCCATGGCCTACAAATCCGGTCTCGCACCGACCAACGTCGACACCAACACCTACGTCTTTGTCGACGACGTCATCGCCTCCCCAGATCTCGGTGTCCCGGTCACCCAGCAGATGCGCGACTCGCTCAAATCGGTACCTTCGCTCTCCATCGTCACGCCCGATACCATCAACGGCACGTCCGAGGTCGCCAGCTCATTCGAGCTGATCAACCCCGACGGCACGCCCGGCTTCCAAGAGAACTGCGGCATCAAGCAATTCGGCGGCGCATTCACCAACTTCGATAAAAAAAGCTTCCGCATGTATTTCCGCAGCCAGTACGGCGCATCGAAATTGAACTACCCATTGTTCGAGGGATTCGATCGCGGCATCGCAGCCACCGATACCTTTGACCAGCTCAACATCCGCTCCGGCTCGCACGACATGGTCAGCCGCGGCTTCTACATGTCGAACCGTTTCACCGATGACAGCATGCTCGACATGGGACAAATCAACCCGCACGGGCGATTCATGCACCTCTACATCAACGGGCGCTACTGGGGCGTGTTCCATATTCGCGAACGCTGGAGCGCTAGCACTCTGACCGAGTACCTTGGCGGACCAAAAGACGCGCACGAGGCCATCAACGGCAACTGGAACGTCGGCGGGTGGGCCGATTCCGTCGCCCCGCCATACGACGGCGACGGCTCCGCCTGGATCCGGATTAAAGACCTCGCCCTCAGCGGCAACCCGAGCAACTACGACGACCTCAAACCCTACCTCGATACCACCCACTTCATCGACTACATGATCATGTGGATGTACGGCAACTCCGAGGACGAGTACCGTTGCACCGGTCCCTCCGATGTCGGCAGCGGCTTCAAGTGGTTCCTCAACGATGCGGACGGCTACCTGCGCAGCGCCGGAAACCGCACCGGATTCGCAAGCAACTCCCCCGGTGTCTTCGGCCGTAGTGCAGGCGACGGGCCCGGTTCGATCTTCAGCCTACTCTTCAAGGCTGGCAACCCGGAGTTCCGCACCCTCCTCGCCGACCGCATCCACAAGCACTACTTTAACAACGGTGCCATGACGCCAGCCAAAACCGACGCGCGCTTGCGCGAGCGCTGCGACGAGATGGACTCGCCGTTCCGAGCTGAAGCCATCCGCTGGAACTACCGCAGCCACTCGAACTGGACCAGCCAGAAGAACAGCGCGCTCAGCAGCATCCTGCCCGGGCGCACCGCCAGCGCGCTCAGCAATTTTCGCTCCGCCGGGTTCTACCCGAGTACCATTGCACCCGTCTACAGCCAGCACGGCGGCGACGTGCCGCCCGGCTTCAACCTCACCATGTCCGACGGCGACGGCACGATGTACTACACCACCGACGGCAGCGATCCGCGCCTCGAAGGCGGCGCGTTGAACCCGAGCGCACAGGCTTTCCAAGGCGGGCAGAACACCACCACCGTCATCGCTCCCGGCGCCGATTGGAAATACCTCGACAACGGCTCCGACCAAGGCACCGCCTGGCGCGCCAGCGCTTTCAACGACACCAACTGGGACTCCGGACCAGCCGTCCTCGGCTACGGCGAACCCACCGTCCTCACAACGATCTCCTACGGCCCAACTCCGTCCCAGAAATACACCACCAGCTACTTCAGAAAAACACTCAACGTCACGGCCGCCGCGTCCATCCTCGGCGGGGAAGTGCTTGTCAAGCGAGACGACGGCGCCGTCGTCTACCTCAACGGCACCGAGATAGGGCGTAGCTCCATGCCCACCGGGGCGGTCGACTACCAGACATTCGCCAATGCCGCCAGCGACGACGGAGCGGGCTTCCACAGCCTCAACGTCCCGGCAAACCTGTTCATTGAGGGCGACAACCTCATCGCGGTCGAAATCCACCAGGCCAGCCTCAACAGCTCCGACACCCAGTTCGATCTGGAGCTGAAGATAACCAGACCCGCTGGCGGAGCGAGCGTCCTAACGATGAACGAAAACACCCTAGTGCGCTCCCGCTCGCTCGACGGAAACAACTGGTCAGCTCTCAACGAGGCATTCTTCAACGTCAGCGACTCCGCCCCCGTCGAGCCTGGCGAGATCGTCCCCAGCGAGATCCACTACAACCCGCCAGGCCCCGACAGCTCGGAGTTCATCGAGCTCCACAACCTCTCGGGCCACGCGATCAACCTGCGTGGCTGCTACTTCAGCGCCGGCATCGACTTCACCTTCCCCGACAATCGCGACATCCCGCTAGCACCCGGCGAGCGCGTGCTGCTAGTCGACAGCCAGTTCGGCATCGACGAGACCTACGGCATCGGCCTGCCAATTGCCGGCGTCTACCGCGACAATCTCAACAACGGTGGCGAACCCCTAACACTGTTAGCAAGCGACGGAACCACAGAGCTCTTCAGCGTCACCTACGACGGTGCCGACCCGTGGCCAGAGGAAGCCGATGGCGATGGCCACAGCCTAGTGCTCATCGACCCGACCGACCTCGATTCCGCCAGTAGCTGGCGCCCCAGCATCGACCTAGCTGGCAGCCCCGGCGAAGACGAAGGCACCACCTTCAGCGGAGATCCAAACGTCGACGCAGACGGCGACGGCACCAACGCCTTCGCCGAATACGCCACCGGTACTGATGATACCGTCCACGGAGACACCACGGGATTCCCTCTCATTACCAGCGACGAAAGCGGCCACTGGCAAGTAAGTTTCGCCCTCGCGCTGGGTGCCGACGACATCCGCGCCGTCTTGGAATATTCAACCGACCTCTCCCCCTCCTCCTGGGCAGAAGACCCCAGCGCCGCCGAGCTAACTAGCAGCCAACTTGTTGGAGGTCGCCTAGTGCGCACCCACACCTCCACTTTCCAGCTCTCTGCTGGAGCACCACGTCAGTACGTGCGCATCCGTTATGAAAGCAATCCATAGATACTGGACAGCCTGACCGACATCATGGAAGATTGGCTCTTGAGAAACTGTATCTCATACCAACAAAATGAAATCCGCCCTGATTCTCCTAGTCGCCATCGCGTCCACCTCCGCACTCGCCCAGAAACCAGCCGAGCCCAATAAGCCTATCGGCACCATCATCTTCGAAGACGACTTTGAGCGGATCGAGTCCCAGGAGCAAAAGGACGAACCAGGCAAGGGCTGGAAAACCAACAGCCAAACACGCGCCAAGGGCAACAAGCAGGTCGACTTGAAAGATGGTGCGATGCGCATCTCCATCCACGAGGAAGCAGACCATGGTGTCTCCGTCGTCCACGATGCCGAGTTCACCAATGGAGCTGTCGA
>JBLHKE010000181.1:0-11599 GCA_047619485.1 Verrucomicrobiales bacterium
CACCATCCTTACCAACAATGATGCTGGCCCAGTGGTCGGTGAGTTCGCAGGCTTCGCCGAAGGCGCAGCCGTCGACCCGGTGGTGCTCGGTTGGAGCGGCAGCGTGACCTACCTGCAGGGTGGCAACAACGTGGCGGTCGCTTTCGCCGGTCTGAGCATCATCGGGCAATGGCGTGAGGACAACTTCGGTGACCCGGCCAGCGCCGGAGCTGGCGCGAACGATGTGCTAGGACTTAACGGTCTCACCAACCTGCAGAACTTCGGGCTCGATCTTGACCCGAATGCGCCTGCTGGTCAGCTGGTCGTGAACCAGAACACCGGCGCGATCATCTCCGTCGGTGCGCCGACGGTCTGGGTCGATCCAGCAACCGAGCGCTTCTACCTGCAGCATACGCGCCGCACGGACTTCGCGTTGGCGTCGCTCGCCATCGCAGAAGAGTTCAGCCGCAGCCCGAACCTCACCTTTGAGGGGAGCGTGGTGCCTGCGACCGTGATCGGCACCGGCACGGGTGCCAGCGGTGCCGCCATCGAAGCGGTGCAGACGGAGTTCCCGACGGTCTTGCCGATCAGCGGAGGCGTCGGGCGCTACGGTCGCGTCGTCATCGGCCTGGACTAGGGCGCCGCCAGAAGAGTTGAAACACAGGAAATGACATAGAGGGAACCCCGGGCGCCGACATGAACTTCACGCTCGGCGGGCAAGGCATCAGCAACGATACGGATCAGACCGCGACAGCCCCGACCTGGCAGCCGGTGCGTTCTTGCAGCGGTAACACCGATGCGGTGATGAACCTCACCCTCGGCACCGTCGTCGGACCGACTTCGGTGACCGGCAACGATTTAGGTGGAACTGAGACCCACTTCACCACCTTCACCTCGGGCACTCAGGGATACGTCGGCTTCTCGGTGGAGCTCGCGAGCTCCACGATCGCCTACGGCTGGGCGCTGGTGACTCTCCAAGATGACAACACGCCCGGCGTGATCCACTCCTGGGCCTACGACAACGCCGGCGCCCCACTGGCGGTCGGAGTTCTCGAGCCGAGCCACGGCCTGCTGGTCGCTCTAGGAGCCTGTCGGACTTACCCGCTCCGGCAAGAATCATTTTAGAATTCGCCCAGATCCGCCCGCTGAATCGTCATTAAATCCATTTAAATCCTCCCCAGCAAACGGATCTGGATCGGAATTCTAAAACGTTTTGCTCGAATCCTCTAAGTCCGACAGGCTCCTAGGCCTTTCTATCATGGCGATCCGTCGGCGACAGGAGAGCTGAGTTGACTCCGGCCTCCGTAGTAAGGTATCCTGCTCGTCGCCGCACGGTTCTCGGAGTCAGCTGAGCCCTCAAGCGATCCACTATTCTCGAGCCCGCCTTCCCCCTGAAAAAATCATCTACCCCCCCAATGAAAGACGACATGCCTAAATCGAAAACAATCCTCATCGCCTGTGGAACCGCCGCGCTCCTGGCTATTATTTCAGCTCCTCAGTCGATTGCCCAGCTCGCCCCGAGCGGCACTGCGGGCGACCGCGCGGTCTACACGATTGGGACGACGGGAGTGATCGCCGACGTCAACGCCTTGCCGAGTTCGACACTGACCCATGACTTTGATACGGAGACGATCGCTGACACGGCAAATAGTTTCGAGCTCGGGGCCGAAGGCGGAGTCGATGATACCAAGATTTTCCTTACGGGCGGTCACCACATCGTCATCTACGGCCAGGAGTGGGACGGTGGCGGCGAGCGCTCGGGCGCTGATAGTTACCTAAAAATTGGGGGTTCAAAAGTTCCCTACGGTCACTCAGCGGCCTACACACGTGATGGCGCCAACCGTGAAAGTTTCACCCGCGGGGGAACGATCCTCAACGTGGCGCAGGGTGAGTCACTGGAGCTGGAGTCGCAGCGATTGGACGTATTCACGCAGGCGGCGGATATTGGCAACCGGCCGCTGACGATGCAAAACGCGGACGTGCAGTTGATCAAGCTCGATGACACGAACCTCGAGTTCCTGCGCCTCAAGGCGGTTACCAGCCCCCTGTTGATGGCGGCCGGAGCCTCCGGTCCAGCGAACGTCCCCTACGACTCGCAGGACGAGATCGATGCGGGCAGCTTCGGGCACAGCACGACGGTAGCCAACGACCAGATCACGCTCAAGACGCCAGGGCACTACCTGATTTTCGCCAACACCGGCACCACCATCGCCACTGGGAACAAGCGCAACAACCTCACCCAGAAACTGTTCCTCGATGCCGACGGTGCTGGCGCGAACCCTCCAGTCGCGATCGCCGGCGGTGCCACGACCGCCTACCTCCGTCACGCTAGCGTCGGTGACGGCGTAGGTGGCTTGATCGACGAGGGCGCGATGTCGGTGGGCGTGCTGGTCGAAGTGACTGCCGCGAACAGCGTGTTGACCGTCGAGATCACCCGCGACGCGACTAGCGCGAGCGTTGACTCGACTGTGACCCTAGATCAAATCCGCACCGGTCTTGCGATCGCCAAGCTGCCTAGTTACGGCGACTACATCTCCCTGGGCGAGAGCGGTTCCACCAACAACGCGGACATCAACACCGCAACGGCCACCGCGCGCAGCTTTGCGAGCAATACGGGCGTCAGCAATGATTCATTCTCCTACGCCCCAGGGACGAGCGCGAGCCAGATCGTCGTCAACAAAGCCAACGATTTCCTGTTCCTCTCGTCGCATCATGTCGAAGACTACGACACCCCAGGAGGTGGGGTTCGGACCACGGTGAGTCAGGGTTTCCAGACCACCACTGGCGGCGCGTTGAGCTACGGCGCTGGCGGGTCCTACAACCGCGACCAACCAGCAGGCAACCAGGCCGCACGTGACTCAGGTAACTGGGCCGGGGCAATCATCCGCGGCGGCACAGATGTGAGCGTCGGCGGAGGTGTGGAGACGACGACCCTACGTTTCGGGAACGCGCCAGTCGTGGTTCCAACTGGACTCAGCTTCCAGGGGATCAATATCTCCAGTATCTCGATTCCGCCCAGCAACGATCCGACCGTTACGATCAATAACACGCTCAATGTGAATACCAACACCGTGGGCAACTTTATCACCGACGAGGCGCACCTCCTCACCGAAGATGCGGACACGGCAGCCAGTGGGCTCACTTACATAATCGACACCGTCCCGAATGGCGGCACGGTCAAGCTGAGCGGCTTGACCGTCCCGATGGGCGGTTCCTTCACCCAGGACGACATCGACACCGACAAGGTCACCTTTGATGCCGGTGGCTCCGAGACTGCCACGGGTGGTTTCGATTTCACCGTCTCTGACGGTGGCGCGAGCCCGGCCTCGGGCACCTTCGTGATCAATGTCACTTTCCCTGTCGCCACCATCACCATCGCTGGTGATGGCGATGTCAGCGAAGGTTCGACCGCAGGCTGGACGATTACCTCTGACGAGATTCCGACGGACGGGAGCATCACTGTCGGCCTCGCCTACTCCGGCGGCAGCGCCACCGCAGGCAGTGATTACAGCAGCGGCCCGGTATCGATCGATATCGCCATGGGAGCCGCGACCGCAGACCTCGACCTAACCACCCTCATGGATGGGATCGCGGAAGGTTCTGAGCTGATCAACGTGTCGATCACCGGGGTGAGCACCACCGCGAGTGTGACCGCGGCTAGCGGGAATCCCTCGAGCGCGAGGGTAACGATATTGGACGGCAATGCCTCTCCGACAGCGACCAATATCAACCAGATCGCTGTAGGAACTGGCACCGTGCCTCTGCTAGATATCGTCGTCACCGATGACGATGACAGCGAGACCTCGCTGGAGACGGCGACTGCCGCAATTTTCGAGTTCACTGGTGCCACCAACGTCACTCTGTTCGACCCGGCGCTGACAAAGGCGGACGACGACAGCAGCTTCACATTAACACCAGCGCTGACTCAGGCTTCGGGCTTCCAAGTCGAGATCGTCGCGACTCCAGCCGCTGGTGATCTCACCGGTACCGTCCAACTATGGGAGATCGGTGGTACCAGCAACGGTTCCGGCGTCTACCTAGTCGATGGCGTCCCGCACCTGCTAGTTAAAGCCAACGGGGTCGGGGGTGATTCACCCACCGACAGCGGGGATCCGGGCTTTGTCGACCTGAGCTGGGAGCCCGATGACAACATCGTGGTGCCCCTATCTGCGGGGTCTCTCCAGGCTGGCTCGGCCAACACAATTGCGCTCGTCATGGACATCAGCGGGAACACCGTGACCTACTCGGTCAACGATGTCCCGGAATCGACAGCCAACCTTTCCCCACAGTCCGGCGTAAACTTCGTCGGCGATCACACTGTCAACATGGGCGTTGGCGCTGGTACTGGCTCTGGTGGAACCAATGACGGTGCTGGAACATTCGCGTCCTCGATGGTGACCAACCCGAGTGGTGGTTTCGCATCGATCGACAGCGTGCGCTTTTGGAACGAGGTGACCGGCAGCACGACCAAGACTTCAGCAACACCGGACGACGTCACTGTCACCCTGACCCTCGACAACGCCCTCAACGGCACGCTCACTGCCACCAACGGCGGCGGCGCAGCAACGGTTCTCGGTTCTGGGACTGCGGCTCTGACAATCACTGGTAATAGCGTTGACGTCAGCACCGCCCTTGCCACGGTGGAGTTTGTTACCAACGGCTCGACCTCTTCCATCGAGACCGTCTCTGTCTCCGTTGATGACGGCGACGAGGACGGCGGCGGGGCTCTTACTGGAACGATCGCAATCACCGACGCCGTCGCCGATCCGATCTACGTCGACGACGATTTCAGCGGCAGCATTGGCGACGCGATCGCCGACGCTGATAGTGGCCCACCGGTCTCGCCCGCGAACTTCGGTGTGAGTGCCTTCAGTAACCTCGCCGATGCCCTCGCCGCGGTTCAATCGACCGGCACGGTCATCGTCAACGACGGCGACTACAGCACCGAGAGCATCACCCTCGCCGACATGGTCAGCGTGTCGATCACCGACACGGCTGGCCCGGTGCAGATCGGTGACATCGCCACTGGTCTGACCAACAGCATCGTGATCCAAGGGGGCAATACCCTCGAACTCGGCGCTGCGAACGGCGCGAGTCAGGTGATCGATTCGATCATCTCTGGCACCGGCAACTTGACGAAAGTTGGCACCGGCCTGGTGGTTCTCCGCGGCCTCAACACCTTCACTGGCACCACGGCCATCACTGGCGGGATCTTACGGCTCGGCTTCGAACCGACCGCTCCGATTGCCGGAGAGCTGGCGGGTGATGGGCCGGTGGTTGTGAACATTCCAGGCGTGTTGGAGTTCGCAACGGGAGTCGACACGACCAAAACGCACACTGGTGTCATTAGCGGAACGGGTAGCGTTGCTGCCGGGAATGACGGAACGCTCGTCTTCGACGGGCTTGTCGCCAATACCTTCTCTGGAGGCTTCACGCTCGGCGACGGAGCCATCTCGAGCTTTAACGGCATCGACGGGGTCAAGGCTGGCTTCGTTGTGGTCAACCACAACGGTCATCTCGGCACTGGCAAGGTTCTCTCCCGCGGCGGTCAGCTGCAGGCTGGGACTTCTGGCCTGGTGATTCCCAACGACGTCGACGTCACCGGCGGCGGCTTCCGCTGCGGCGGAACGGTCGATTTCGAGTTGAGTGGCAACATCAACCCGATCGATAATGACCCGCGCGGCTATAGCAATTTCGGCCTCGAGGGCATCCACGTCACGATCAGCGGCAACATCACGCTGGCCACCGCGACCGGGAACGTGAACTTTGAAGGTAGCGACAACCAAGACAACGGAACCTGGACGATTAGCGGGGACATCTCCGGGATCGGCAGCATTCTCGTCCAGAACAATTTCGATGACGGCGAGATCACCTTCAGCGGCACCCACAGTTACACGGGAACGACCGGTTTCAGTAGTGGCACGACCTTTGACAACGCGACCCACACGGGCGGTGGAGCCTACTCGGTCAACACGGGGGCTACCCTCGCCGGCAGCGGCTCGACCGACGCAGCGCTCACCGTGAACAGCGGCGCGACCCTCAGCCCTGGCGGCAGCGGTAGTGTTGGAACCTTCACCACTGGTGGTCTCACCATCAACGCAGGTGGCACGCTCGAAGCAGACCTTGGCGGAGACATGGTCGTCGCCAACGGACCTGTCTCGATCAATACCGCGACGCTCGAACTCGGCTTCACCCCGGCAGCGGGCGCTAGCCCGATCACCATCATCACTAACAACGATGCTGGTTCAGTGGTCGGCGAGTTCGCAGGCTTCGCCGAAGGCGCAGCCGTCGACCCGGTGGGGCTCGGTTGGAACGGCAGTGTCACCTACCTGCAGGGTGGCAACGACGTGGCTGTCACCTTCAGTGGCCTGACCATCATCGGCCAATGGCGTGAGGACAACTTCGCCGACCCGGCCAATGCCGGTGCCGGCGCGAACACCGTCGTCGCCCCCAACAGTCTGACCAACCTGCAGAACTTCGCCTTCGACCTCGACCCGACGGCACCTGCCGGCACGCTGGATGTTAATGCTGGTGCAGGGACGATCACGAGCCTCGGGCCACCAGCCATCTGGGTTGATCCGACGACCAACCGTATCTATCTGCGCCACACCCGCCGCACCGACTTCGCGGCCATCCCACTGACGATCACCGATCAGTTCAGCCGCAACCCGACGCTTCCTTTCGAGGACAATGCGGTGGCTCCAATGGTGATCGCGACTGGCACCGGTGACGGCGGGGCTGTGATCGAGGCCGTGCAGACCGAGTTCCCATTGGTCTTGCCAGATAGCGGTGGGAAAGGTCGCTACGGCCGTGTCGATGTGACCACCCCGTAGTCCAAGCAAGAGTCTTCTCCGGGGCGCTGGCGAGCAGGCACGAATGGCCGTGCTTGCCAGTGCTCCGGTACGATTTGAGCGGGATTTTAGGGGTGTTCTTCTCGACGCCGAGCCACTGCGGTTCGCCCCCTCCTCCATTGCAAACTGCAACTAGTCCAAAAATTACAATTTTGGTCTGAAAGCTTGACGATTGGCCGCTGGTTCGACACCATCGCTTACTTTAAATCAGGAATCCTTAAAGAGATCGGGCGCTTTTGCGTGTGAAATTGTGCTTTTTGGCAGTGCTAGCACCGCCAGATCTTCCCCTAACCCCCCATCCCCCACCTCGGTAAAAATAGTATGAAAAGCCTTCAAGCTACGGCTCTCGCCGTTCTGCTTGCTCTCAGTTCGACCTCCTCCGTCAAGGCAGCCCAGAGTTCTGCTGGCGCAGGCGAAATCGCTATTTACACCGAAGCGACTGGCACCGATGTTCTGACGACGGCAGATCTCATACATGACTTCGATACCAACGACCGCGAGGACGCTGGCATCTTCACCCGCAGCGGAGCGGACATCACGCTGAACCGCGCTGGGCATTACCTGGCGATCTACAACTCACAGTTCAACGGTGCGCCACAGGCTGGCACAGAAGAACGCGTGGAGATCCAGAGCTACCTGACGCTCGCCGGTGCGGCGCAGCCAACCGGATGGTCGCAAGGCTTCATCCGCCGTCAGCAGAGCCAATTGGATGCTGTCACTACCGGGATGATCACCTCGCTCGGCCCACCAGTCATCTGGGTCGATCCGGCCACCAGCCGCATCTACCTACGCCACACCCGTCGCACGGACTTCGCGGCGATCCCGCTCGATATCACCGATCAGTTCAGCCGCAACCCCGGCCTGCCGTTCGAGAATAGTGCGCTTGCACCGACAGTCATCGCGACCGGGACTGGTGACAGTGGCGTTGCCATCGAGGCAGTGCAGACCGAGTTCCCACTGATCCTGCCGACCAGCGGTGGCAAAGGTCGCTACGGACGTGTCAACGTGACCGCCCCGTAGATCTAGGTTCGTCCGTCATCATTCAAAGACATCTCATCTCAAACTTCCTCAGTCATGCGTAAGAAAAGTAACAGCCTCATCACCGCAGTAGCCCTACTGGCAGCCCTCGTCTCGAACGCGGGTGCGGCCGTGATCTACTACAAGGATCAAGACATCCCGATCCCGACCTCGTATGAGGGCGTCTCGGTCAATCTTGAGACAACTGCGGTTACCAACGCTGTCGCGGGCGCCCCAGGTGCCGACATGAACTTCGTCTTCGGCGGGGCAGGGATCACCAGCGATGCAGATGAGACAGGCACCTCGCCGACGTGGCAGCCAGTGCGTGTTGGGACGGCAAATACAGATGCGGTTCAAAATCTGGCTCTAGGGACGGTCGTCGGCCCGAGTTCGGTGGTCGCGAGCGATTACGGTGGATCGACCACCCACTTCGCCACCTTCACCTCAGGCAGCAAAGGCTACATCGGCTTCTCCGTCCTGCTGGCAGACAACACCACGGCCTACGGCTGGGCTGAAGTCACCCTCCAGGATGACAACACCGAAGGCGTGATCCATGGGTGGGCCTACGATGACACCGGAGCCACGCTCGCAGTCGGGGTGCCCGAACCGAGCCACACCTTGCTCGCAATCTTGAGCCTGTCCGTCCTAGCACTCCGCCGCCGCCGCTAGTCCCAAATCGGCGCGCAGCGCCAGTCGTCAGGAGAGTGGCTTGGCAATTCGCTCAAAAGGGAGCACCGCTCCCGCCGACATTCTGGATGGCCGATGCCACCCACAGACCGCGTATGGTCAGAAAACTCGAGGTCAAAGTGATATCACACGCTGCTGGCAGCGCCACTTCGGTTCATGGTTAAGAAACCTGCCCGCAGAGCCCTAAGGGCTTGTCAGTAAATAACGCCTACAATCTGCTGGTTCTTTTGGCCATCACCCGCGTTAGCTTCCAACTCAAATAGCCCGCTATCATCGCTGAAATCTGCCTTGGTGCTGGCTAAAATTCCTGCGCATCTTTGTATGACTTATTTCCTGACAACCCCTAAGGGAGAAAGTCGCCGACCGATGAACAAGAACCACATACGAGGCCGACGGGATGGAACAAGCTGGCACAACGCAGCGAAATTCCTTCATTCAGTCCCGTTTTACGTTCTATTCTGGGAGGGCAACCGTTTCAGTCTTGGACCAAACGACGGAACCTTCCTGCGCAATCGAAACACTGGTCTTCGCTTTCACGGTTCCCTGCGTGTCATCTACAGTCGCTGAGCATGCGATATCAAAATCGTCCTTGGCGCTACTGCTAGAGACAGTGCTAGTCTCGCTCCCTTCCTCCATCGACATCCGTATCGTCTGTGGCTTTCGTGGGAGCCTTGATCCACTCTTGTCACGAATGGTTATGTCCACGTCATACAGCCCTGGATACTGAGAGTGGGAAAGCTTTGCGTGGCTCTGGATATCCGAATTCGAACATCCAACGAAGGATGTTGCAATCAGCAAGGCCGCGAATCTTATGGAGTATTTCATCTTTCTTCTGACCAAAACTGACTTGGGCTGTTCAAAGTTGAATTGGACGAGGTTTCTTGATCAACGTCATAGGTCACCCACTCGCTACTGGGAGCGCGCCTCCGATACTGTTCTAGGTTTGTCGCTGCCCTTAGGCTTCGACTTCAGGGTAAAGGTTAGAGCGTTCACGAATCTAATCAACTACAGCGGGAGGCGTTTGATCACCATCGTCTCGGCATTGCTGCCGATTCCCTGAGGCACCAACAAAGCTTTTAGTGATGCAGTCAGTTCCTGGCCTGAGAGAGAACGAATCGGATCCCTCTCTTGAAAATAGAGTTTTGCCGTACGCCCATTCTTCAACGTTACATCCAGACCAAATTCTTCTAACGCAATATCGATGTTTACTGCGGTTGCGGTCACCGCTGAAACCTCAGGCATAGACTCTAGACAGTGCGTAATCCTGTTGAAAACCCCATAGTAGCCGAATTCATAATCTCGATTTTCTGCTTTGTCCCAACGGTCAAACAGGACGAGACCGATCACTGTCATAATAACAAGGGCGATTGATCGGAACAGATACTTTTTAGTCTTAGGTTTCATCGTGGAGGGTTGAATATCTTCGCCGAACCTCATGTGTGCCCAGCATGGGCGAAAACCAAAGGGGATTCAAGTCCCTCGTTTATAGAGTGAACATCCAAAAGATGAAAAGAACTACCACAAGCCAACTGCGGAAGGGTGACCGACCGTGGGGAGGAAGGCTATGGGGCTGCCAAGCGTGGAGCGCATAGAGAAAGCGAAGCCAAGAAGCAGAGCCCGAAGGGATAAACCCGCAAGCGTGAACATGGGAATGACCGAACAGATACGATGGGTCGACCTGGCCTCCCTCCCGTACGTCAACCCCGATCGGGAGTGATACTACGAGCGGAAATAGGAGCCGGGCAGAGAAAGAGAGCCCGTGCGAAAGCGTCGCTGTTCCGAAAGGAGAGGCGGCGGACGTTCGTTACCTCAAGGTGAGGTGACAGGTGACGTTTCGGAACCACCGTGCTACGGACCCGTATAGCCGGTGGTGTGGGGGCGGGAGTTCAAATCTCTCGCCTACCCGATTCTGCTTGTTTTTGTTAAGGGCATTGTCACGCCGTTCCACGGAGAATTTCCAGTCGATTTGCCGGAACATCTGAGGAAAGAAAATCAGGTATTGTGGAGTTTGTTCGGCGAGGACGACTGAGGAATTCGATCGGCCACTCTGCTGTGCGCTCGTCTGTTACATGGATGTAATCACCTGGGTTCTCCTCATTAATGTGTTCTTTCTGTAGGATCAACGCTAGTGGCTCATCAGAACCAACTGTCTCGTTTGCGCAAACAAGAGCTTCTTCGTATGTCGGGAAGGCATAGAAGTAATCGTTTCCACCCTCTTCGTCGGGAGCTCCTCCTTCGGGGTGGCACCACACGCGATACTCTAACACTTCATCCCATACGTAGCCACCTCCGGCACCGGCAACTGCGGAGTAGCTACCAATCTTTTCTGAGTCGACGGCGGTTGGATATTCGCTGCGCATAGTTTCTTATCACCGTCTTATGCGGAGTCGGCATCGGCTTGCGTCCCTGAACTCAACTATTGAAATGAGGGCTCTCGAAAAGTGATGTTTATTCTGCCATGTTCATACCGCGGAATTTTTGGCAGCGTGTGTTCGTATCTGCTTTGGCACCATTCCCCCATCACCAACATGCTCCCATTGCCCAATTCTAGCGAATAGACCTCGCCACTGCTCTTGTCCCGGAAGTTGAAATCCCGCTCTTCCCCGAGACTGATGGAGGGCAGTATCGTCCGTTCGCCGGATGTTTCCTGGTCGGAGTGATAAGGTGCGAAGTAGTTGCCATCAGGATAAAACAGGCACATCGCAATTTCAAATTTATTGCTTAATAGGCGTTCGACTTTTTCTCGTAGGTCAGCCATTGCACCGGACCAAACATGGGCCCTACCGTGAATATGCTCAGGATGTTTGTCTTGTCTGATCAGCTCCGCAGTTGAGAATAGGATTTTAAAACTGTCGGTAGTGATGAGCTGTCCACCCGCTTCAATAACTATCCGCTCTTTGTCCAAGTGGTAGTGCTCGATCAACTCGCGATAGAGTTCTTCCGCGCTCTGCCGGTCGAGAAAGTCGGGGATATATTCGACGGAACAATTGAGAGGAAGTTTCATCAGCTGATTACATATTCTATGCGATCCCACGGAGTCTGTTTCAATCGCATAACATAGTGTT